>NZ_JBHVDX010000082.1:0-39750 GCF_042802555.1 Streptomyces sp. NPDC057474
GTTCTCGTCGTCGGCGTCGTCCGCCGCCTCGTCCGCGACATCGTTCCTGTCGTCGTCCGACACCTGCACGCTCGACCGCTTCACGGGCGCCTCGTCGTCGCCCGAGACCGCGACGGCGGTCGCGGTGCCGCCGCCGATCAGGGCCGCGGCCGCGACGGTGGCGATGACGATGTTGCGCTTCATGGGGTTCCTCCCGATAACGAGTGGTTGCGACCGGCTTGTTGGCTGCCGTGTGCTTTCGACGGGAACCAATCTGCCCGACCGACTCTGAAGCCGACCTGAAGCCCCCTGAAGCCGTCTTCAGGTTCCGTTTGCCAAGCTGGGCGCATGCGCCTGTTGATCGTGGAAGATGAGAAGCGGCTCGCGGTGTCGCTGGCCAAGGGGCTGACGGCCGAGGGATACGCCGTGGACGTCGTCCACGACGGGATCGATGGCCTGCACCGGGCGAGCGAGGGCTCGTACGACCTCGTGATCCTCGACATCATGCTGCCCGGTATGAACGGCTACCGCGTGTGCGCCGCCCTGCGCGCCGCGGGGCACGACGTGCCGATCCTGATGCTCACCGCCAAGGACGGCGAGTACGACGAGGCCGAGGGCCTCGACACGGGCGCCGACGACTACCTGACCAAGCCGTTCTCGTACGTCGTCCTCGTCGCCCGTGTGAAGGCCCTGCTCCGGCGGCGCGGCCCGGCCGGCGGCGCCTCGCCCGTGCACGTCGTCGGCGACCTGAAGCTCGACACCGCCGCCCGCCGCGTCTTCCTCACCGAGGCCGAAGTCTCCCTCACCACCAAGGAGTTCTCGGTCCTGGAACAGCTCGTCGTGCGCGCCGGCGAGGTCGTCTCCAAGGCCGACATCCTCGAACACGTCTGGGACTTCGCCTACGACGGCGACCCCAACATCGTCGAGGTCTACATCAGCACCCTCCGCCGCAAACTCGGCGCCCAGCTCATCACGACCGTACGCGGCGCCGGTTACCGCCTGGAGGCCCGGCCGTGAAGCGCTTCTTCGGCTCGGTCCGGGCCCGCGCGACCTTCGCCGCGACGTTGGTCGTCGCCGTCGCCCTGGTCGCGGCGGGCGCGGCCGTGCTGCTGTCGCTGCGGTCCAGCCTGATCGGGCAGGCGACCACCCAGGCCGAGTCGGAGGCCCGCACGGTCGCCACGAAACTGGCCCAGGGGGTCGCGTACGCGGACCTGGACCTGGACGACGGGGACGACAGCCCCGTCCAGGTTCTGGACCAGCGGGGCGAGATGGTCGCGGCCGGCGAGGACGTGGAGGCGATGAGTGCCACGGCCGACGTCCGTGGCCGGCCGAGCGTGAGCGCGAGCCCGGCGACCGTCGAGGACGACGCCGACGACGACGAGGCGGAGGCGGAGGCGGACAGCGCGCTCACCGCCGGTCAGGTCGCCGATGACGTGAGCATCAGCCAGGGCAGCGCGACGGTCGACGGCGAAACCGGTGACTACCGTTTCGCCGAGCTTCCGCTGGTCTCGAAGGGCGGTGTCCCGCTGACCGTCTACGCGGGCTCCCCGCTCTCCGTCGAACAGGACGCCGTCAGCACCGCACTCACCACCATGCTCATCGGCTTCCCCCTGCTGCTCCTCACCGTCGGCGGAGCCACCTATGTCGTCACCGGCCGGGCCCTGCGCCCCGTCGAGGGCATCCGTTCCGAGATGGCGGCGATCACGGCCTCCGAGGACCTCTCCCGTCGCGTCCCCGAGCCGGACACGCACGACGAGATCGCCCGCCTGGCGCGTACGACGAACGAGACGCTGGCCGTGCTGGAGACCTCGGTGGAGCGGCAGCGCGCGTTCGTCGCGGACGCCTCGCACGAGCTGCGCAGCCCGATCGCTTCCCTGCGCACCCAGCTCGAAGTGGGCGCGGCGCACCCGGAGTTGCTGGACCTGGAGGGGGCGGTCGAGGACACCGTACGACTGCAGGGCCTCGCCGGCGACCTGCTGCTGCTCGCCCGCCTGGACGCGGGGGAGCGGCCGCCGCCGGACGCGCGCTTCGACCTGGCGAAGGTCGTACGGGACGAGGTGGCGTCCCGGGACGGCGTGACCCTGGACAGCGTCGACTCCGTGGAGCTGCGCGGCTCGCGCAACCAGATCTGCCGCGTCCTCGGCAACCTCCTGGACAACGCCCGCCGGCACGCCCGGGACCAGGTCGCCGTCACCCTGCGTATCACCCCCGACCGGGCGATCCTCCAGGTGACCGACGACGGCTCCGGCGTCCCCCGTGCCGACCGCGAACGCATCTTCGAACGCTTCGTCCGCCTCGACGAGTCCCGGGCGAGGGACGACGGCGGCGCGGGCTTGGGCCTCGCCATCGCCAGAGACATCGCCACTCGCCATGGGGGCACCCTGACGGTCGACGATGCCCTCGGCGGAGGCGCACTGTTCGAGCTACGGCTACCCCGGTAGGCCCAGGGGCGCCCTGAATCCCCCGCCCGACAAAGGGGGCCCGGGGAACTGCGCGACCAGCCACGACGTACCCGCAGCCGACACTCGACCGGCAGTCTCCCGGCTCACCCCGACCGAGGGTTACGGCTTACCGCGGTGGCTCCGGAGGTGTTCCGCGATCGGCGCCAGCGACTTGTGCAGCTCCTCCAGCGCCTCCTCCGGCAGCAGATCGATGAAGTGCCGCCGCACGGAGGCGACATGATGCGGCGCGACCCGCTGCATCGTCTCCATGCCGTGCTCCGTCAGCACGGCGAACAGCCCGCGCCGGTCGGACTCGCAGTTCTCACGGCGCACCAGGTCCGCGTTCTCCATGCGGGTGACCTGGTGCGAGAGGCGGCTCTTCGACTGGAGGGTGGCGGCGGCGAGGTCGCTCATCCGCATCCGCCGGCCCTCCGACTCGGAGAGGTTCACCAGGATCTCGTAGTCGTTCATTGTCAGGCCGAACGGCTGCAGGTCCCTTTCGAGCTGGTGCGTCAGCAGCCTGTTGACGTCCAGATGGGTGCGCCAGGCGCACTGCTCCGCATCGGTCAGCCAGCGCGTGGCCGTTTCGGTCTCCATGAATGAAGTCTACCTAAAATGTTGAAAGGCGAACTAGTGAGGGTTCGGCGATGCCGGTCGTACGGACAGGTCGGGTGTTACGGGTTGGAGCATGACAACGCGCACACGTTCGATGTCACACTCCGCAGACTACCGCTCACAGCCCGAAGCGACGCTGGAGGTCCCCCAGCTGTCCGGGAAGGCGCGGTGCGCCCGCCGGCTGTCCGTGGTGACCGGGTGCCCCACCGCCGCCGGGCACGCCCGGCTCGTGCGGGACCGCACCCGTGGCCTGCTCGGCCATGAGGGTCTCGGAGGACTGGAGCAGGACCGTGCCCGCCCCGACGAACTCGAACTGGTGCTCCTCGCCCGAGGCGCCGCCCAGGCCCGTCATCGCACGTAGGCCGCCCATGAGGCCTGTCATGTACCCGTGGTCGTAGTGGTGGCACGGCGAGGGGCAGTCGGCCCACCCGACCAGAGCCTGCGGGTCGACCCGGATGGGGGGTTCCATGAACACCACCGGGCCGTTGGAGGCCGCCACGAACTTGCCCGTTCCGATCAGGGTCAGGAAGCCCGGAACGATGGACTGCTTCAGCGCGAGACTTGGCTGAAAAGCGAGGAGATTGCCCGAGCGAATGGTCAGGTTGCCCTCTTCGAGGTCGTACGAATTGACGTCGAAGGCCCGGTCGGCGAGGAGCATCTTGCCGGAGCCCTCGGCCACGACCCAGTCGCTCGCGTGCAGAGGCGAATGGAACGACGAACGGACGAGACGGTCCAGTCGGCCGTGTCCGACGCCGTTGAAGTCCATCTGGCCGTAGTAGGCGATCATCTTGCCCTTCTGCAGGAACCACTGGCTCCCCTTGAGCTCCACGCAGAAGGTGTAGTTGTTGACGTTGTCGTCGGACGGCAGCGTCATCGGGTCGTGGACGGTCGGGCCGGCGCCCGGAGCCCCGTACATGCTCACAGCTTCTCCTCCGAGGCCTGGACGTACACCGCACCACTGCCGCTCAGCTCCAGCTGGAACGCCTCGCCGGAGCCCCGGCCCACCATGTCGCGCCAGCCGAGCGCGGTGGACAGCTTGTTGCGTACGTCGCCGTGGTGCGCCACGTACGCCTGCGGGTCCACGTGGACCGGGCGCTGGGGGGTGATCGGGACCTCGATGACCCCGCCGTGCGCCATGACCGCGACCGCCCCGTGCCCCTTGAGGGTGGTGGTGAACAGGCCCTGGCCCGTCACCTGGCCCCGGACCATGCCCATGACGCCGCCCTGCGAACCCATGAACATCGTGCCCTGCTGGAGGGTGCCGTCGAAGGCCAGCAGGCGGTCGGCCTCGACGTAGAGCGTCTCGCCGGTCAGGTTGATCACCTGGATGTGGTGACCACCGTGCCCGAACAGGACCGTGCCGCTGCCCTCGACGGTCATCAGCGGGGTCGCCTCGCCCGCCACACGGCGGCCGATCATCGACGCGATACCGCCCTGGCCGCCCTGCGTGTTGGGGGTGAAGGACACCTCGCCCTTGTAGGCGAGCATCGCGCCGCGCTGGCTGAACAGCCGCTGGCCCGGCATCACGGTCGCCTCGATCATCTTCGAGTTGATCTCACGGAAGGCCATGTCACACGTCTCCCGCCACCGTGTTGCGCTCGCTGGGCTGGACGTAGACGAGCCCGTCGCCCTCGAAGCGGATCTGGAAGGCCTCGCCGCCGCCCTCGCCCATGAACGTGCGGAATGTCACACCGGACTGGAAGGACTGCTGGAGGTCGCCCTGGTGCGCGATGTACGCCCCCGGGTCCACCGTCAGCGGGTACTGGCGGCTCACCCGCAGCACCACCGCCGGACCGTCGGACATGATCGCCGCCTGGCCGTGGCCCTCGATGGTCGTGGTGAACAGGCCGTTGCCCTGCGAGGCGCCGCGCAGCCCCGTGAAGCTCGTGCCCGTACGCAGCCCGGAGTCCGTCGCGAGCAGATTGCTCGACTCCACGTACAGTTTGTCCCCCTGAAGACCCACGAGGTTGATCTCGGAGGCCCGGTCCGCGAACCAGCAGGTTCCTTGCCCCGTCACCTCCATCAACGTCATCTGTTCGCCCGTGAGGCGCCGCGTCACCATCCCGCGCAGGCCCTCACCGCCGCCGCTCAGCTTCTTGAACGACATCTGACCGTCGTACGCGACCATCGAGCCGTTCTTCGCCTTCACGGCGTCCCCGGTCATGTCGACGGCCAGCACTTTGCTGCCTTGAAGTCGGAACATTGCCACGTGGTGACGGTAACCGGTCGATGCCCGGACAGGACAGGTCCCAGAGGGGGATCTCGACCCCGAAGGGACCCCTAGGGCCATCAGGAGGTTGACGGATGCCAGAATGGGCGGTGCTTGTGCTTCCGTTCACAAAGATCGACCAGCGGCGCGAGGACTCGCCCCGCCAACTCCACCGAGGTGACCCGTGGATATAAAGACCGCCTCCGCCCTCCGCCGCCTGCGCCTCGTCTCCGCCCCCGAGGCCGTTTCCTTCCTGCTGCTGCTCGTCTGCTCCGTGCTCAAGCGCACCACGGAGTTCAACGCGGTGCCGGTGATGGGCTGGGTCCACGCCATCCTCTTCCTCCTGTACCTGGTCTTCTGGGCCGACGCCTGGAACCGCGCGAAGTGGTCCCTGAAGACCGCCGCGCTCTACTTCGCCCTTTCCGTCCTGCCCACCGGCGGGTTCTTCGCCGACCGCAAGCTCCGCCGCGAGGCCGAGAACGCGGTCGGCGCGGCGTTCGCCTCCCGCGCCCGCAACGAGGACGAAGGGGCCGTGAAAGCGTGATCGTCGCCTTCTCCGTGACCCCGCTCGGCGTCGGTGAGGACGTGGGGGAGTACGTCGCCGACGCCGTACGGGTCGTCCGCGCATCGGGCCTGCCGAACCGGACCGACGCCATGTTCACCTCGATCGAAGGCGAGTGGGACGAGGTGATGGACGTCGTACGGCGAGCGGTCGCCGCCGTCGAGGAGCGCGCACCCCGCGTCTCCCTCGTCCTCAAGGCCGACATCCGGCCCGGCGTCACCGACGGCCTCACGTCGAAGGTGGAGAGGGTGGAGCGCCACCTGTCCGCGTAGGCCGCCGCCCCGCTGCGTACCGCCGTTCCGCCGAAACCCCGGTCCTTGTGGGCCGGGGTTTTCTCGTGCCGCGCTGTTGTCGGCTGCGGGTGGCGGGGGCTGCACGGGGCGCAGCCCCTGCTTCTCAGGGGCTGCGGGGACTGCGCGAACGGCCCCACGCACCCGCATTCGCCCACGCACCCGCAGCTTCCCGAGCGGTCAGGCACGCAACCCGTTCAGCCCAATTTAGTTGGACTCACCACTCGATCAGGCCTTTCGTGTGTGTATCGACTCGTTCGATCGGGCACTGGAGGGCGCCGTGCGGCCGGAGGGATACGACTACGACAGCCACAGCAGACTCGCCGGGCCGCTCACGGAGGCGGCAGTAACGGCGTACCGGGTGCAGTACCGCAAGCTCCTCTCGAAAGAGCCGCATCGAATACGGGCCGTGCTGCTGATGACGCTGGCGCCGCTGCTGACCGGCGCCCTGCTCGTCTATCTGGTCTGGCCCACCCACTGGGTGGAGCGTGAGGGCGAGGACAGGTGGCTCGTGGGGCTCGACATCACGATGCTGACCGCCATCGGGCTCATCGAGCTGTTCATGGTCGTCAACGTGGTGTCGATCGCGCACGCGACGATGGTCGCGTGCGATCCCGTACCGGTCGTCCCCGAACCCGGCACCCGCGTCGCCTTCCTCACCACATACGTCCCGGGCAAGGAACCCCTCGCCATGGTCCGGGCCACCCTGGAGGGCGCCACCCGGCTCCGGCACACCGGCCACCTCGACGTCTGGCTCCTCGACGAGGGCGACGACGACCAGGCCAGGGCCCTCTGCGAGGAACTCGGCGTCCGGCACTTCACCCGCAACGGCGTCCCCGAGTGGAACCGGCCGAAGGGCGCTCACAAAGCCCGTACCAAACACGGCAACTACAACGCGTGGATCGCCCAGCACGGCGACGCGTACGAGTTCTTCGGCTCCGTCGACACCGATCACGTGCCGCTCCCCGACTTCCTGGAGCGGATGCTGGGGTATTTCCGCGACCCGGACGTCGCCTTCGTCGTCGGACCGCAGGTGTACGGGAACTACGTCACCCCGGTCACCAAGGCGGCCGAATCCCAGCAGTTCCTCTTCCACGCCCTCATCCAGCGCGCCGGCAACCGCTACCGCGCCCCCATGTTCGTCGGCACCAACAACGTCGTACGCGTCGCGGCCCTGAAGCAGATCGGCGGGCTGTACGACTCCATCACCGAGGACATGGCCACGGGCTTCGAACTGCACCGGCACCGGAATCCGAGGACGCGCGGGCACTGGCGGTCCGTGTACACGCCCGATGTGCTCGCGGTGGGGGAGGGGCCGGCGTCCTGGACGGACTTCTTCGCTCAGCAGATGCGCTGGTCGCGCGGCACGTACGAGACGCTGTTCAAGCAGTACTGGAAAGCGCCCTTCACGATGCCCTGGGGGCGCCTCTTCTCGTACACGCTGATGCTCGTCTACTACCCGATGACGGCCCTCAACTGGCTGCTGGGCATCGTCAGTTGTGTGCTGTTCCTGTGGTTCGGGGCGTCCGGTACCCAGGTCACCGCCTCCGTCTGGCTGATGCTCTACAGCGACGCGGCCGCCCTCCAGGTGGGGCTGTATCTGTGGAACCGCAGGCACAACGTCTCGCCGCACGAACCGCAGGGGTCGGGCGGGCTCGCCGGGATGGCGATGTCGGCGCTCTCCGCGCCCATCTATCTGAAGTCCCTGGGCGCCGCCGTGTTCCGGCTGCCCTGCCGTTTCGTCGTCACGCCGAAGGGCGGTGACGCGAGTGCCGACCGGCTGCTGACCTTCCGGATCCATCTGTTCTGGGCGGCCGTGCTCGCGTCGTCGCTGACCGCGTCGTTCGTCCTCGGCCACACCCATGTGGCCATGCGCACCTGGGCCGTCCTCGCCATGGCGATCTCGCTCGCGCCTGTCGGCATATGGGCCGTCACCCGGATCGCCGACGGCAAGGAACCCGCGCCCGCCACCCCGCCCGCCCCCGCGCCCGCCCCCGCGCCCGCCCCCTCCGTCTCCGGCACCACGACAGGAGGCAACTAGTCCATGGCCCGCCAGCTCTCGGGGAAGACCAAGAAGTACCTGCTCGGGTTCGGCGCCGTCGCGCTGCTCGCCGGTCTCAACGCCCCGGCCGCCGTCGGGTTCGCGCAGGAGCGGTACTACGCGTGGAAGATCGCCCAGCCCGGCTACCAGGCCCAGTACGGCTCGTGGACGCAGGTCGACATCCCGAAGCGGTTCCGCACGAACGCCATCCACGCGGCCCTGCTGCACACAGGGAAGGTGCTGATCGTCGCCGGGTCGGGCAACGAGCAGAAGAAGTTCGACAAGGGGTCCTTCGACACCGTCCTGTGGGACCCGGTGCGGAACACCTACAAGAAGATCCCCACCCCCGTCGACTTCTTCTGCGCCGGACATGCCCAACTCCCCGACGGCAGGCTCCTGGTGGCCGGCGGCACCGCCCGCTACGAGCTGCTGGAGGGCGAGGTCGAGCGCGCCGGCGGCGGCATGCGGGTCAAGAACGAGAACCCCGACAGGGCGGTGGTCCTGAAGAAGGGGACCCGCTTCCGCTCACCCTCCGGCGTCGAGTACGTCAGCCGCTTCGACGTCACCGTCCCCAAGGCGAAGCGCGGCTTCGACATCACCTACGACGCCGACGGTGTGATGCAGCCCTGGAAGACCGAGGTCACCGCGAGCGAGGCCCGCGTCTTCGTCGAGGCCGTCGACAAGGGCGCGGAGTCCGTCATGCCCCGGCCGGCCCAGTACGAGATCCTCGGGCTCAAGGGCGAGGACGCCGAGAACACGTACGGCCTCTCCGAGAAGATCACCCTCGACAAGCAGGACTTCCAGGGGATCAGGGCGGCGTACGAGTTCGACCCGAAGGCCGAGAAGTATGTGCCGGTCGCCCCGATGGAGAAGGCCCGCTGGTACCCGACGCTCGTGGGACTGGAGGACGGGCGGGTGCTCGCCGTCTCCGGCCTCGACGATGTGGGGGTCGTCGACCCCGGTGACAACGAGATCTACGACCCGGGGAAGAAGAAGTGGAAGCCCGGGCCGAAGCGGTACTTCCCCACCTACCCCGCCCTCTTCCTCACCAAGGGCGGCAAACTCTTCTACCCTGCCTCGAACGCCGGCTACGGGCCCGACGACCTCGGCCGTGAACCCGGTCTGTGGGACCTGCGGACCAACAAGTTCGAGAAGGTGCCGGGCCTGACCGACCGCGACCGGACGGAGACCTCGGCGGCCGTACTGCTGCCGCCCGCCCAGGACCAGAAGGTGATGATCCTCGGCGGCGGAGGCGTCGGCGAGTCCAGGAAGGCGACCTCGCGCACCGCGGTCATCGACCTCAAGAAGGAGAACCCGGCCTTCGAGGACGGCCCCGATCTCCCCCAGGGCACCCGCTATCTGAACAGCGTGCTCATGCCCGACGACACCGTCTTCACCTCCAACGGTTCCGGCGACTACCGGGGGCGCGGCGCCAGCAACATCCTCAAGGCGCAGTTCTACGACCCGAAGTCCAACTCCTTCCGGGGGGCCGCCGCCCCCAAGGTCGGCCGCAACTACCACTCCGAGGCTCTGCTGCTGCCCGACGGCCGCGTCGCCAGCTTCGGCTCCGACCCGCTCTTCGACGACCAGCAGAACACCAAACTGGGCCACTTCGAGCAGCGCATGGAGATCTACACACCGCCCCTCCTCCACAAGTACGGCAAGAAGCGCCCCGTCCTCGGCGACGGACCCCAGGAGGTCGACGCCAAGGGCCGCGCCACCTTCGCCACCACCCACCCCGAACGTGTCGCCGACGCCCGTCTGATGCGGCCCAGCGCCGTCACCCACAGCACGGACGTCGAACAGCGGTCCATCGCCCTGGAGGTGACGAGGACCCGCGACTCGGTCACCGTCGACGTACCGGCGGACCGGACCCTCGTCCCGCCCGGCTGGTACATGCTCTTCGTGACGGACGGGGAGGGGACGCCGTCGGAGGCGAAGTGGATCCAGATCAAGTGACGCGGGTGACGCAGGTGACGTGGTGGGCGGGTGGCCGCCCTTGCGCCTTGGAGTTGCGCGCCCCGGCCCCCGCGCGTAGTCCGGCCATGCCTGTCCCGCCACCGGCCCGCCCCGGCACTCCTCGCAATCGTTCCGTGCGGCGGGAAGGCGGCTCGGCTGCGACACCGGTCGGAGGGTGTGGTGCGGGCTCCGTGGGCTGACCGAAAGGCGAGACGGGGCTGACCAGTATGTGACCGGCCGGTAAGGTCGATGCCGTGCCGAAGCCGCTCAGCCTCTCCTTCGACCCCATCTCGCGCGCCGACGAGCACTGGAAGCAGCGCTGGGGAAACGTCCCGTCCATGGCCGCGATCACATCGATCATGCGCGCCCAGCAGATCCTGCTGGCGGAGGTCGACGCGGTGGTCAAGCCGTACGGGCTGACGTTCGCGCGCTATGAGGCTCTCGTGCTGCTCACCTTCTCCCAGAAGGGCGAGCTGCCGATGTCCAAGATCGGCGAGCGGCTCATGGTGCATCCCACGTCCGTCACCAACACCGTCGACCGTCTGGTGAAGTCCGGCCTCGTCGACAAACGCCCCAACCCCAACGACGGCCGCGGCACCCTCGCCTCCATCACCGACAAGGGCCGCGAGGTCTGCGACGCCGCCACCCGCGACCTCATGTCCATGGACTTCGGCCTCGGCGCCTACGACGCCGAGGAATGCGCCGAAATCTTCGCGATGCTCCGACCGCTGCGGGTGGCTGCGGGGGACTTCGAGGAGAGCTGAGCCGGCCGCCGAGGGGCGCTCGAAGATCGTTCGAAACCGGTGGTTACGCTCATACGCATGAAAAAGAGCGTGCTGACCCGCTATCGCGTCCTGGCCTACGTCACCGGTGTGCTGCTGGTCCTGCTGACCCTCGGCGTGATCGCCAAGTACCTGCTCGAGCTGGACGGCGCGGACAGCTTTACGCAGGTCGTCGGTATCGCGCACGGCTGGCTGTACGTGCTGTACCTGGTCTTCGCCTTCGATCTCGGCTCCAAGGCGAAGTGGCCGGTGCGCAAGCAGTTGTGGGTGCTCCTCGCGGGCACGATTCCCACGGCTGCCTTCTTCGTGGAGCGCCAGATCTCCCGCGAGGTCGAGACCAAGATCTCGGACGGTTCTCCCGCGGTTGCCAAGGCGTGAGTGCTTAGCCGCACCGGCTGACCTGTGTCGCCTCACCCCACCGCCTGACTCCTACCGCCGTACGGGTGCGCGTACGGCGGTCTGCCGTCGGCATTTACTAGGGCATCCTAGTAAATTGGGGTCATGGACGCTGACGCCATCGAAGAGGGACGCCGACGCTGGCAGGATCGTTATGACTCCGCGCGGAAGCGGGAGGGGGACTTTACGACCCTTTCCGGGGATGCGGTGGAGCCTGTGTACGGGCCCCGGGCGGGGGACGCGTACGAGGGGTTCGAGCGGATCGGGTGGCCGGGGGAGTATCCGTTCACGCGGGGGCTGTATCCGACGGGGTACCGGGGGCGGACGTGGACGATCCGGCAGTTCGCGGGGTTCGGGAACGCGGAGCAGACGAACGAGCGGTACAAGATGATCCTCGCCAATGGGGGCGGGGGATTGTCCGTCGCTTTTGACATGCCGACTCTGATGGGGCGGGACTCCGACGATCCGCGGTCGCTCGGTGAGGTCGGGCACTGTGGGGTCGCCATCGACTCCGCCGCCGACATGGAGGTGCTGTTCCAGGGCATTCCGCTGGGCGATGTCACCACGTCCATGACGATCAGTGGGCCCGCTGTTCCCGTTTTCTGCATGTATCTCGTCGCCGCCGAGCGGCAGGGCGTCGATCCGGGCGTGCTCAACGGGACGCTCCAGACCGACATCTTCAAGGAGTACATCGCGCAGAAGGAGTGGCTCTTCCAGCCCGAACCGCATCTCCGCCTCATCGGTGACCTCATGGAGCACTGCGCCGCCGAGATTCCTGCCTATAAGCCGTTGTCCGTCTCCGGGTACCACATCCGCGAGGCCGGGGCCACCGCCGCGCAGGAGCTGGCGTACACGCTCGCGGACGGGTTCGGGTACGTGGAGCTGGGGCTCAGCCGGGGGCTGGATCCGGATGTGTTCGCGCCCGGGCTGTCCTTCTTCTTCGACGCGCATCTCGATTTCTTCGAGGAGATCGCCAAGTTCCGTGCGGCCAGGAGGATCTGGGCGCGGTGGATGCGCGATGTGTACGGGGCGCGGACCGACAAGGCGCAGTGGCTGCGGTTCCACACACAGACCGCCGGGGTCTCGCTGACCGCGCAGCAGCCGTACAACAACGTGGTGCGTACGGCGGTGGAGGCGCTGTCGGCGGTTCTCGGCGGGACCAACTCCCTGCACACCAACGCCCTCGACGAGACGCTGGCTCTCCCGAGCGAGCAGGCCGCGGAGATCGCGCTCAGGACCCAGCAGGTGCTCATGGAGGAGACCGGGGTCGCCAACGTGGCCGATCCGCTGGGTGGTTCGTGGTACGTCGAGCAGTTGACGGATCGGATCGAGGCCGACGCGGAGAGGATCTTCGATCAGATCAAGGAGCGGGGGCTGCGGGCGCATCCCGATGGGCAGCACCCCATCGGGCCGATCACGTCCGGGATTCTGCGGGGGATCGAGGACGGGTGGTTCACCGGGGAGATCGCGGAGTCGGCCTTCCGGTACCAGCAGGCCCTGGAGAAGGGGGAGAAGCGGGTCGTCGGTGTCAACGTCCACCATGGGTCCGTGACCGGGGATCTGGAGATTCTGCGGGTCAGTCATGAGGTGGAGCGGGAGCAGGTTCGGGCGCTGGGAGGGAGGAAGGCGGATCGGGACGACGCCTCCGTCAGCGCCGCCCTCGACGCGATGCTCGCTGCCGCGCGGGACGGGTCCAACATGATCGGGCCGATGCTTGACGCGGTGCGGGCCGAGGGGACGTTGGGGGAGATCTGTGGGGTGCTGCGGGAGGAGTGGGGGGTGTATACGGAACCGGCGGGGTTCTAGGTGCCGTTGCCCCCCCCCCCCGCGGCGGCGCGGGGATTTCGCCCCCGCCGTCCCTACCTGTCCCATCCCCAGGGGCTGCACCCCTTCGATCCCCGCCAAAGCCCCCGCCAAAGCCCCCGTCAAAGACTCGGGGCTCTGCCCCGGACCCCGTTCGTGCAGTTCCCCGCGCCCCTTATGGGGGCGGCTTCGCCTGCCACCGCAAGCCGAGTAGCAGCAGGCTCGTGAAGTCCCGTGCCCACTCCTCGTCCGCCGGCTCCGCGCTCACCAACGTGCGGTGGACCACCGCGCCGGCCACGACGTCGAAGATGAGGTCGACGGTGCGGGAGGCGGTGGTGGGGTCGGGCTCCGGGGGGAGTTCGCCGCGGGTCAGGGCGCGGGCGCGGCCCTCCAGGACGAGGCGTTTCTGGCGGTCGACGATGGACGCGCGGATACGTTCCCGGAGGGCGTCGTCACGGGTCGACTCGGCGATGACCGCCATGAGGCCGCTCTTGGCCTCCGGGCGGGCCAGGATCGCGGCGAACTGGAGCACCACGCCTTCGATGTCGGCCGCCAGGCTGCCCCGGTCGGGGAGACGGAGTGCGTCGAAGAGTTCCGCCACCGCGTCCACGACGAGTTCGTTCTTGCCCGCCCAGCGGCGGTAGAGGGTCGTTTTCGCGACGCCGGCCCGCGTGGCCACGTCGCCCAGTGTCAGCTTCGACCAGCCGAGGTCGACCAGCGCCTCCCGGGTCGCCGCCAGGATCGCGGCGTCCGTGGCGGCGCTGCGCGGGCGGCCACCCGTGGCGCGGGAGGCGGGGATGCGGCTCTGCATCCGCCGACCATATCCGGCCGTTCCCGAAGTCCTCGGTGGCGTCGTGAGGCAGATCACCGGGGAGTGGGTAGTGAGGGGTACAGAGAGCCGCCCGGGGCGGTTACGCTACGACTCGTAGCGAAAGCCTGGGGTGGATGCCTGGCTCTCGGGACGTTTTTCACGTGCGTGCTCGGAAGGGGGAGGATGTACTCATGCAGCCACGGAACATGTCCATGAGCGGAGTCGTCGACCTCGCCGCGGTGAAGGCGGCCCAGGAGGCCAAGTCGAAGGCGGAGCAGGCGCGCGCCGAAACTGCCCGGCAGGGCGGGGGAGGAGCGGTCTCCCCGGCGGACCTGGTCATCGATGTCGATGAGGCCGGGTTCGAGAGCGAGGTCCTGCAGCGGTCCACCGAAGTGCCCGTCGTCATCGACTTCTGGGCCGAGTGGTGCCAGCCCTGCAAGCAGCTCAGCCCGGTGCTGGAGCGGCTCGCCGTCGAGTACAACGGCAAGTTCGTCCTCGCCAAGATCGATGTCGACGCCAACCAGATGTTGATGCAGCAGTTCGGGATCCAGGGGATTCCGGCTGTTTTCGCCGTTGTCGCCGGGCAGGCGCTGCCCCTCTTCCAGGGGGCCGCCCCCGAGCAGCAGATCCGCTCGACCCTCGACCAGCTCGTGCAGGTCGCCGAGGAGCGCTTCGGGCTCACCGGCCTCGTGGTGGACCCGGACGCCGAGTCCGGCGCCCCCGTCGAGGCGGCCCCGCAGATCCCGGTGGGCCCGTACGACCACCTGCTCGAAGCCGCCGTACACGCCCTGGACGCGGGCGACTTCGGCGGTGCGGTGCAGGCGTACAAGAACGTGCTGAGCGATGACCCGGGCAACATCGAGGCCAAACTGGGCCTCGCGCAGGCCGAGTTGCTGCAGCGTGTGCAGGGGGCCGACCCGCAGGACGTGCGCAAGGCGGCCGCCGAGAACCCGGGCGACTCGCAGGCGCAGATCGCGGCGGCGGACCTCGACCTCGTCGGCGGACATGTGGAGGACGCGTTCGGTCGACTCATCGACACGGTGCGGCGCACGGCGGGGGACGACCGGGACGCCGTACGGCTGCGTCTGCTGGAGCTCTTCGAGGTGGTCGGCGGCGACGATCCGCGGGTGGCCGCGGCGCGGCGGGCGCTGGCGCGAGCGCTGTTCTGACCCGCCCGTGAACCATTGCCTCGGCTGAGCGTCGGCTGTGGCGGGTGAGGGCTCGGAACTTCCGGGACCGCCCGGTCCCGGAGTACCGGGACGCATGTTGCGCGAGTGAGAGATTTGGCGACACAGCGACACCGCGGCCGCGCTTTACCAAATCTTGGTAAACGCGGCCGCTGTTACTGGCAGTAAGAGAAAGTCGTCGATCTGTCGGACTCTGTCCAACTGTCAACCGATGTGTCGCCTCACTCGACGCCACCCAGGGTCGCTGGCCGATGCCGATGGGTCGTTGTTCGGTTATCCGTCCGTTACTAGCCAGTAACGACCCCCCTTGCGGGGGCGGCGAGAATGCACCACGATCGGCGACGCTCGGTCCTGTCCGTACCCCGCCAACCAGTCGGGTCAACGGTTTTCTGGGTCCCCACCGAGTAGAGCGGGCGACAGTGGCGCCTGCTCTTGGGCAGGGGGGTCTCCGCTCAACGGCGGAGCCTGTCCAGCAGGTTGTGCGTGATGCGTGTCAGGCGCGACCAGTGGTTGTCGCTCGGGGGTGATCGCCGGTGATTCGGGCGCTTTTGTGCCACCGAGCGCGGGCGCTCTCCTTCCCGAGGACGTAGCACTTCTCCCATCCCTGCCCGGCCGAGCCGCCGCCAAGGGGCGAGCCGGTGCCAGGAGATGTACGTCCGAGAAGGAGGAAATATGGAGTCCCAGGTGCGTGGCGGGACCAGATGGAAGCGCTTCGCTGTGGTCATGGTGCCCAGCGTCGCCGCTACAGCAGCGATAGGTGTCGCCCTGGCTCAGGGTGCTCTCGCGGCGTCGTTCAGCGTGTCGGGCCAGTCGTTCAAGGTGACGGCTGACCAGCTCGACGGTACGGGCTTCTCGCAGTACGGAGCGCTCGACGAGGGCTACACCCTCAAGGGCGAGAAGACGGTTCACCCCGTCGCCGTTTCGGCGTTCAAGTCCGCGACGATCACCAACATGTGCCAGTCGGTCGTCACCCCGGGCGTCCCGTTCCTCGGTAGCGTCAGCCTCAAGCTGACCGCCGGTACGGGTGGCAAGAAGGTCGAGGCCGAGAACCTCTACATCGACGTCGAGGACCTCTCGGCGGATGCTGTCTTCCGCGGCATCGACATCGGTGTGGCGGCCAAGGACGCCAAAAAGGGTCCGGGCATGAAGGGCGGCGCTGAGCAGGCCAACCCCTACGGGTTCGCCCAGCAGGCCGACTCGGCCACGCTGACCGATGTGAAGCAGACGGCGTGGGCCACCACTGCCGGAACCTTCAAGCTGAGCAATCTGAAGATGTCGCTTCACAAGGGCACCGTGGAGTGCTACTAGGCACTCCCTGGGCGGGTGAGGGGGCCTGTGCTTCTTCGCCCGCCCGTCCCTCTCGCCGTGCGCTCCGCCGCGCACGCGCACTCCGTACGTGAATTCCGTGCGCGCGCTTCGTACGTGTCGTACGTGAACTTGTCACAGCAACACCGTTCCAGGGAGCTGTTGTCCATGAGCGCCGAGTCAACGGGGCAGAACGAAGATTATCTCCGCGTCCTCCGGCGGCGCTTCAGCGACTGGAGGGGCAGTCGTCCCTTCTGGGCGGGCCTGTTGGTACTGCTCAGCGGCTTCCCGATCATGTACTTCCCGTACGCGAATCTGCAGATAGGCCACCTCTCGCTCACCATGGCGACGACGGGCGGCTCGGGCTCCCTCATCATCGGCGTGCTGCTGGTGGTGCTCGGGGTCAGCCTGTGGTTCCAGCGGCATGTACGCACCTTCGCCGGTACGGCGGCGATCCTCCTGGCGCTCGTGTCCATCCCCGTCTCCAACCTCGGAGGCTTCGGCTTCGGATTCCTGCTCGCGCTGATCGGCGGTGCGCTGGCCATCGCCTGGGCGCCCGGTCACGACGAGGCGCCGGTGCCGTCCACCTACCGGACCCCGGCACAGACCCGGGCTGCTCAGGACGCGGCTGCTCAGGACACGGCTCCCCAGGACACGACTTCTCAGCACACGGCACAGCAAGGTGCGGTCCCCCTGCACAAGGGCGACGCCCCGGAACCCGCGGGAGCGGGTTCGGTGAACGGGACGGCGAACGGCGAGGGCGACGACCTGTCAGGTACCACCCCCAGGAACGGGACGAACGGGAGGCACAGTGCCGGCTGACGAGGTGACCCACGGGACTTCGGTGGGAGAGTCCCGTGCGAGATCCGGACCGCGGCACGCGGCACCCAAGAAGCCCCTTCTCACCCGGCTGAACATGCCGGCGGGCAAGGCGATAGCCCTGGCGGCTATGCCGACGGCGGTCCTCATGGGCATGGGCTTCACGCCCACCCTCGCCGTGGCCGAGGACCCCGCGACGTTGAGTCTGACGGCCGACGAGTACAAGGACTGCGTGGAGGCCCTGGAGGCCGCCGAGGAGGGGACGGACACGTCCGCCTCGCCGACCCCGACGCCGTCCGCCTCCGCCTCGGAGAGCGCCGACTCCTCGGACGAGCCGAAGGACGAGGACACGTCCTCCGACGACTCCTCGGACGACTCCGCCTCCGACGACACGTCCTCGGACGACTCCTCTTCGTCGGATTCAGGTTCCGACGACAAGGACACGGACCCGGCGGACGACTCCACGTCGACCGACACCGCCGACAAGACCGCCACCGACGCCACGGCCACGCCGTCGGCCGCCGCCTCGGAGAGCACGGGCGACGGCAACGTCCTGGAGGACATCGGCAGCGCGCTCGAGGACGTGTTCACGCCGGACGACGAGGAGACGGAGAGCACCACGCCGTCCGAGTCCACCAGCCCGTCCCCGTCGCCCTCGGCCTCGGAGGACGCCTCCGGCACGGACGAGGAGACGGACTCGGGTACGGACGCGGGCAAGGACGCGCAGGACACCGTCGACGTCACGGACAAGGTCAAGGACGCCGCTAAGGACGTCACTGAGACCGCCGAGGACACCGAGGACGAGGACACCACCGCCGACGCCACCGCGACGCCGAGCCCGTCTCCGAGCGAGAGCACGGACCTGGACGACTGCTTCGTCGCCGAGGACGACGAGAGCGGCGTCGAGAAGGGCATCCCGGCGCTGCCCGACGACCCCTGGTACCTGAACGCCAGCTCGCTGCTGCTGAAGGGCGCCGACTACAAGGGCGTCGTCAAGGTGAAGACCGCCGACGGCACGGTCAAGGAGGTGTTGAAGTACGTCATCTCCGACGGCACCGACATAGGCGACCTCCACCAGACGGTCGATGACAAGCAGGCCGGCGTGACCTATCACGTGCAGGCCGGCAAGGGCACGACGTCCACGATCCGCGACGGCCAGACGGTCATGTACACCGAGAGCATCTCCGGCAACCTGCTCGGTCTGATCCCGGTGACCTTCGACCCGAAGCACCCGCCGCCGCTGAACATCCCGCTGATCTACTTCACGAAGGTGACGGTCGTCCAGGCGGGCCAGTTCGGCGGGACACTCACCGTGCCGGGGCTGCACCAGTACACGACCGACTGATCGGCCGGTCTGCACGGAGCACTCACAGGACCCGTCCGGGAGCCGCACATACCGAGGGCGCCCCCTGTTTCCAGGGGGCGCCCTCGGTGCTGTCCTACGCCTCTACGGCCGCGTCAGTCGCGGGCGCCGCCGCCCAGGTGGTGCACCCGGACCATGTTCGTGGTGCCCGGGACACCGGGGGGCGAGCCGGCGGTGATGACCGCGATGTCGCCCTCCTGGAAGCGCTTGAGCTTGACCATCTCCTGGTCGACCAGGTCGACCATCTCGTCGGTGCTGTTCACGAACGGCACGACGTGCGACTCGACACCCCAGCTGAGCGCCAGCTGGTTACGGGTGGACTCGTCCGTGGTGAACGCGACGATCGGCTGGGACGCGCGGTAGCGGGACAGCCGGCGGGCGGTGTCGCCGGACTGCGTGAAGGCCACCAGGGCCCGGCCGCCGAGGAAGTCGGCGATCTCGCAGGCGGCACGGGCGATCGAACCACCCTGCGTACGCGGCTTCTTGCCCGGCACGAGCGGCTGCAGACCCTTGGAGAGGAGCTCCTGTTCGGCCGCGGTGACGATCTTCGACATCGTCCGGACCGTCTCCAGCGGGTATGCGCCCACGCTGGACTCCGCCGACAGCATGACCGCGTCCGCGCCGTCCAGGATCGCGTTGGCGACGTCGGACGCCTCGGCGCGTGTGGGGCGGGAGTTGGTGATCATCGACTCCATCATCTGGGTCGCCACGATCACCGGCTTGGCGTTGCGGCGGCACAGCTCGATGAGCCGCTTCTGCACCATGGGGACCTTCTCGAGCGGGTACTCGACGGCCAGGTCGCCACGGGCGACCATCACGCCGTCGAACGCCATCACGACGTCCTCCATGTTCTCGACGGCCTGCGGCTTCTCCACCTTGGCGATGACGGGGACCCGGCGGCCCACCTCGTCCATCACCTTGTGGACGTCCCGCACGTCCTCGGCGTCCCGCACGAAGGACAGCGCCACCAGGTCGCAGCCCATCCGCAGCGCGAACCGCAGGTCCTCGACGTCCTTCTCGGACAGCGCCGGCACGTTGACGGCCGCGCCGGGCAGGTTGATGCCCTTGTGGTCCGAGATGACACCGCCCTCGATGACCTCGGTCCGCACCTGCGGGCCGTCGACCTCGATGACCTTCAGCTCGACGTTGCCGTCGTTGATGAGGATCTGGTCGCCGGGGGAGACGTCACCGGGCAGCCCCTTGTACGTCGTACCGCAGATCTGCTTGTCGCCCGGCACGTCCTCGGCGGTGATGGTGAACGCGTCACCGCGCACCAGCTCCACGGGACCCTCGGCGAAGGTCTCCAGGCGGATCTTCGGGCCCTGCAGGTCGGCGAGGACACCGATGGCCTTGCCGGTCTCGGCGGAAGCGGCCCGGACCCGGTCGTAGCGACCCTGGTGTTCGGCGTGACTGCCGTGGCTGAAATTGAAACGGGCCACGTTCATGCCGGCCTCGATGAGGGCGACCAGTTGCTCGTGGGAGTCGACCGCGGGGCCGAGAGTACAGACGATTTTCGAACGGCGCATGGGACGATCCTATCGGTTTGTTTCGCTACGGAATATTCCGTCAGGTGGAATATGCACATGGGCGGCTATGCGCTCAGTCGTGTTACCGGCGTGTATTGCTCAGCTGTTCTGTTCTTTGCTCAGTTGTTCTTTCCGAGGCTCATGTGTGGCTCATGTGTGGCTCATATACGGTTCAGGCGTTCTTTCCGACCAGGGCGTACGTCTGGGCCGCGATCTCCAGTTCCTCGTCCGTCGGCACCACCGCGACCGCGACCCGCGCGCCGGCCGGCGAGATCAGCCGCGGCTCACCACTCCGTACGGCGTTCAGCTCGGCGTCGACCGCGAGGCCCAGCCCCTCCAGGCCCGCCACGGCGGCCGCCCGCACGGGCGCCGCGTTCTCGCCGACACCCGCGGTGAACGCGACCGCGTCCACCCGGCCGAGCACCGCGTAGTAGGCGCCGATGTACTTCTTCAGACGGTGAATGTAGATGTCGAAGGCCAGCTTCGCCCGCTCGTCGCCCTCGTCGATTCGTCGGCGTATTTCCCGCATGTCGTTGTCGCCGCACAGCCCGATCAGACCGCTCTTCTTGTTGAGGAGAGTGTCGATCTCGTCCGTGGACATTCCGCCAACGCGCATCAAATGAAAGATGACGGCCGGGTCCATGTCTCCGGACCGCGTACCCATCACGAGCCCCTCCAAAGGCGTCAGCCCCATGGAGGTGTCCACACACCGGCCGCCCTCGACCGCCGAGGCGGACGCCCCGTTGCCGAGGTGCAGCACGATCACGTTGACGTCCTCGGGTGCCTTGCCCAGCAGCTCGGCGGTCGCCCGGGAGACGTACGCGTGCGAGGTGCCGTGGAAGCCGTAGCGCCGGATGCGGTGCGCGTCGGCGGTCTCCACGTCGATCGCGTAGCGGGCGGCGGACTCCGGCATCGTCGTGTGGAACGCGGTGTCGAAGACGGCGACCTGGGGAAGGTCGGGCCGCAGTGCCTGGGCCGTGCGGATGCCGGTCAGGTTGGCCGGGTTGTGCAGCGGCGCCACCGGGATCAGGCGCTCGATCTCGGCGAGCACGGCGTCGTCGACGACGGTCGGATGCGTGAAGCTCTGCCCGCCGTGCACCACCCGGTGCCCGATGGCGGCCAGCTCGGGGGAGTCGAGGCCGAGTCCGTCCGCGGCCAGCTCCGCGGCGACGGCCTTCAGGGCGGCCTCGTGGTCGGCGATCGGCTCGGTGCGTTCGCGGGAGGCTCCCCCGTCGGTGAGCGGGGTGTGCTTCAGCCGGGAGCTCTCCTCACCGATCCGCTCGACCAGCCCCACGGCCAGCCGGCTGCTGTCGCGCATGTCGAGCAACTGGTACTTCACCGAGGAGGAGCCGGAGTTGAGGACGAGTACGCGGGTGGCGGTCACGGTTGGCTTCCTGACGAGATTCACCGGGCGGGAGTCTGGGCCTGGATCGCCGTGATGGCGACCGTGGTGACGATGTCCTGGACGAGCGCGCCCCGGGACAGGTCGTTGACCGGCTTGCGCAGACCCTGCAGGACCGGCCCGACCGCGAGCGCGCCGGCCGACCGCTGCACGGCCTTGTAGGTGTTGTTGCCGGTGTTGAGGTCCGGGAAGATCAACACCGTTGCCTGGCCCGCGACTTCGGAGTCCGGCAGCTTGGTCGCCGCGACACTCGGCTCGACGGCGGCGTCGTACTGGATCGGTCCCTCGATCAGCAGATCGGGCCGCTGGGAACGCACGATCTCGGTGGCTTCCCGCACCTTGTCGACGTCGGCGCCCGAGCCGGACGTACCCGTGGAGTACGACAGCATCGCGATCCGCGGTTCGACCCCGAACCGCCGGGCGGTCGCGGCGGACTGGATGGCGATGTCGGCGAGCTGCTCGGCGTTCGGGTCCGGGTTGACCGCGCAGTCCCCGTACACCAGCACCTTGTCGGCGAGGCACATGAAGAAGACGGACGAGACGATGTCGGCGTCCGGCTTGGTCTTGATGATCTCGAAGGCGGGCCGGATGGTGGCGGCGGTGGAGTGCACGGACCCCGACACCATGCCGTCGGCGAGCCCCTCCTGGACCATCAGCGTGCCGAAGTAGTTCACATCGGACACCACGTCGTACGCCAGCTCCATGCTGACGTTCTTGTGGGCACGGAACTGGGCGTACTTCTCGGCGAACATGTCCCGCCACGTCGAGGTCGCCGGGTCCACCAGCTGGCTGTTGCCGAGGTCGATGCCCAGGTCGGCGGACTTCTTGCGGATCTGCTCGACGGGCCCGAGGAGAGTGAGGTCGCAGACCCCGCGCCGCAGCAGTACCTCGGCGGCGTGCAGGACGCGCTCCTCGGTGCCTTCGGGGAGGACGACGCGACGCTTCTCGGAGCGGGCCTGTTCGAGGAGCGTGTGCTCGAACATCATCGGCGTGATGCGGTCGCTGCTCGGCGCGGAGACCCGGCCCCGCAGCTCGGTGGTGTCGACGTACCGCTCGAAGAGCCCGAGCGCGGTCTCCGCCTTGCGCGGGGTCGCCGCGCTCAACTTCCCCTCCATCGAGAAGAGTTCGGAGGCGGTGAGGAACGAGCCGGTCTCGACGGCGACGACGGGCGTGCCGGGCGCGAGGCGGGCGGCGAGAGTGAGGACCTCGTCGCTGGGCCGCTCGTTGAGGGTGAGCAGCACGCCGGCGATCGGCGGGGTGCCGGCGCTGTGGGCGGCGAGGGCGCCGACGACGAGGTCCGCGCGGTCGCCGGGGGTGACGACCAGACAGCCCGGGGTCAGGGCGTTGAGGAAGTTCGGCAGCATGGCCCCGCCGAAGACGAAGTTCAGCGCGTCGCGCGCGAGCCCCGAGTCGTCGCCGAGGAGGACCTTGCCGCCGAGGGCGTGGGTGATCTGGGCGACGGTGGGCGCGGAGAGCGCGGGCTCGTCGGGGACGATGTAACAGGGCACGGGGAGCGGCAGCCGGGAGTCCCCGAGCCGCTCGGCTATCTCGGCGCGGTCGGCGGGCGCGACCCGATTGACGACCATGGCGAGGACGTCACAGCCGAGCCCCTCGTACGCGCGGTACGCGTTGTGCGTCTCGGCGGCGACCGACTCGGCGTTCTGCTTGCGCCCGCCGACGACGGAGATGACGGAGGCGCCGAACTCGTTGGCGAGCCGGGCGTTGAGGGAGAGCTCGTCCGGGAACTGGGTGTCGGCGAAGTCGGTCCCCAGGACAAGGACGACGTCGTAGTCACGCGCGACGGCATGGAACCGGTCGACGAGCGTGGATACGAGTTCGTCCGTGCCGTGTTCGGCCTGGAGGGTGGACGCCTCGTGGTAGTCCATGCCGTACACGGTCGCCGGGTCCTGGGTGAGCCGATAGCGGGCACGCAGCAGGTCGAAGAGCCGGTCCGGGCCGTGGTGCAGCAGCGGCCGGAACACCCCCACCCGGTCGACCTGGCGGGTCAGGAGCTCCATGACCCCCAGCTCGACGACCTGGCGGCCGTCGCCGCGGTCGATCCCGGTCACGTACACGCTGCGCGTCACGTGTGCTCTCCGTTTCATGTGGGACGTGTAGGACGTGTGGTTCGGTAGGTCGGGTTCGGTCGGCGGGGGTGAAAATCACCGTCGCGGCGGACAGAAACCCTCTTGACAGTACCTCTGACCATGGATAAGGCGCCCATCAGCCAGGAGTGGTGCCGGGCGGGGGCGGACGGGCGCGGCAACCCCCTGGGAGCCGTGAAACAATCGGACTGGCTCACAAGTATCAGCACCGATCAGGATGATCAGGACGAGCAGGAGACACAGCACGATGCGTATCGGAGTTCTCACCGCAGGCGGCGACTGTCCGGGCCTGAACGCAGTGATCCGGTCGGTCGTGCACCGAGCGGTCGCCCAGTACGGCGACGAGGTCATCGGCTTCGAGGACGGCTACGCCGGTCTCCTCGACGGCCGCTACCGCAACCTCGACCTGGAGTCCGTCAGCGGCATCCTGGCCCGCGGCGGCACCATCCTCGGCTCCTCCCGCCTCCAGCGCGACCGCCTCCGCGAGGCCTGCGAGAACGCGCAGGACATGGCGCACCAGTTCGGTATCGACGTACTGATCCCGATCGGCGGCGAGGGCACGCTGACGGCGGCGCGCATGCTGTCGGACGCGGGCCTGCCGGTGGTCGGCGTCCCGAAGACCATCGACAACGACATCTCGTCGACGGACCGGACGTTCGGCTTCGACACGGCGGTAGGGGTCGCGACCGAGGCGATGGACCGCCTGAAGACGACCGCCGAGTCCCACCAGCGGGTGATGGTGGTCGAGGTCATGGGCCGGCACGCGGGCTGGATCGCGCTGGAGTCCGGGATGGCGGCGGGCGCGCACGGCATCTGCCTGCCCGAGCGCGCGTTCGACCCGGCCAGCCTGGTGAAGATGGTCGAGGAGCGGTTCGCGCGCGGCAAGAAGTTCGCGGTGATCTGTGTCGCGGAGGGCGCTCACCCCGCCGAGGGTTCCATGGACTACGGCCACGGCGAGATCGACCAGTTCGGCCACGAGCGCTTCCAGGGCATCGGCGCGGCGTTGGCGTACGAGCTGGAGCGGCGCCTCGGCAAGGAGGCCAAGCCCGTCATTCTCGGTCACATCCAGCGGGGCGGCACCCCGACCGCCTACGACAGGGTGCTCGCCACGCGCTTCGGCTGGCACGCGGTCGAGGCCGCGCACCGGGCCGACTTCGGCCGGATGACCGCGCTGCGCGGCACCGATGTGGTGATGGTGCCGCTGGCGGAGGCGGTGACCGAGCTGAAGACGGTGCCGAAGGATCGGATGGATGAGGCGGAGTCGGTGTTCTAGGGTTCCGGGGCTTTCCGGGAGGTTTTCCTAGTACGTCGTCGTTCGCTGGACCAGTGACCAGAAGTGGTCGACGATCCCGTCCAGGTAGTCGCGGCCGACGTCGCCCGAGTCGGTCGCGGCGGTGCCGTTGGCCCAGGTGAGGGTGGCGGCCATGAGTCCCTGGTAGTCGGTGTGCATCTCCCGGAGGACGTCCTCCAGGAGGCGCCGGTCGAGGTGTCTGTCGAGGGACAGCAGCTTGGCGGTCGGGCGTGCGTGGGCCTGCCAGCGGGTGGTCACCGCGCTGTGGAGCAGTTCCCTGAGCTTCGCCTCGCGTCCCGTGACGACGACGAGTTCGGGGAGCGAGAGGTCGAGTACGACGGCGAGGGCGGCGGACTGGCGGTCGGTGCCGCGCCACTCCTCGCTCTCCTCCATCTGGAGATACGCGGAGAGTTCGAGTCCGACCGCGCGGGCGATGTCCTCGGCGGCGATCCCACGGACCATGCGGTGCTCGCGCAATGTCCTGGGCGTGCCGATGAGTTCGCCGGGTGAGCACCACAACACACCTGTGAGCGCGGTGAGTTCGGGGCTGGTTGGCGCGATCGTGCCGCGTTCCCAGGCGGCGACCAGGTCCGGGGTGACGTACGGGAGTCCGTACGAGGAGCGCATTCCGTGGGCGACGTGCTCGGGCCCCATACCGAGGGCGATACGGAGTTTCCGCGCGGCGGGGGCGTTGAAGGGCGGGGTGGGGGCGGCGGCGGTCTGTGGGTCCGGGTACAGCTGCTGGGGCTGCCGTTCGTGGGCTGAGCGTCGGTGCACGGGCACAACGTAGGGGTGGGGGAATGCGGTGACTACGCACTGTTCGGCCACAATCACGGATTGTAGGAAGCTACGGTTTCTGTGATCTGTGTGATCTGAGTGGCCTGGGTGCGGATGCCAGGGTAGAGATGACCGCATGACGAAGCTGGATGGGCACATACGTGAGCGCCTACTGGCGCCGAATTTCTGGCACTTGGCAACCGTGGGGGCGGATGGGGCCCCTCAGGTGTCACCCATGTGGGTGGACATCGAGGCCGACGGAGACGGTGGCGGCGAGTACGTCATGGTCAACACGTCGGTCGGGCGGGTGAAGGAGGAGAACCTGCGGCGCAACCCCCTGGTGTCCTTGTCCCATCACGACCCCCAGAACCCCTACGACCGGGCCGAGATCCGGGGGCGGGTGGTGCGGTTCGTGGAGGGGGAGGAGGCGGAGCGCGCCATGGACCGGCTCACCCAGAAGTACATCGGGGAGGACCGCTATCCGTGGCTGCTCCCCGGGGAACGGCGCCTGATGATCCTTATCGAGCCGGTGCGGGTGCGGCGGGTTGTGGGGGTGGAGCCGTTCCGGGCGGGGGTTCTACCGGAGGGGTGAGGGCCGGGGGTGACGTGTGGCGGGGGTCGGCTACGGGAGGTGGCCGGCCTTGTCTCACGCAGGTACGGGAGTTGCTCCGTACGCCGTGCCGCCCTCTCACCCCTTGACCGCCCCACCCAAAGCAAACCCCCCACCCAACCGCCTGGCCACCCCCACATACAGCAGAATCACCGGCGTCGAATAGATCACCGAGAACGCCGCCAGTTGCCCATAAATCACCGTCCCCCGGTTCCCGAAGAACTCATTGATGCTCACCGCCGCCGGCATCTGCTCCGGTGTGAGCAGCAGCATGAACGGGACGAAGAAGTTCCCCCACATCATCACGAACGAGAAGACGGTCACCACCGCGACGCCCGGCCCCATCAGCGGCAGCACAACCCGCACCAGCGACTGAAGCGACGACGCGCCGTCCGTCCACGCCGCCTCCTCCAGTTCCTTCGGCACCCCGTCCATGAAGTTCTTCATCAGCCAGATCGCGAACGGCAATTGGGACGCGGCGAAGAAGAAGATCGTGCCCTGCATGGTGTCGATCAGGTTCACCTGGACGAAGAGCGCGTACACCGGCACCATGATCGCTGTGATCGGCAGGCTCGTCGCGAAGAGGATCGTGAGGAGGAAAGGGCGGTTCAGGCGGGACCGAAATCTCGACAGCGGATAGGCCGCCAGCGCTGCGCACACCACCGTCAACGCAGTCCCTCCGCCGCACAGCAGCAGGCTGTTGAGCAGCGGCGTGAAGGTGATTTCCGGGGTCAGGACGGCGTCGAAGTTGTCCAGGGTCACGCCGTCCGGGAGTTTCACCGTCAGGTTCGCCTGTGGGTCCACCGACGAGAGGATCACCCAGGCCAGCGGGAGGACGAAGGTCGCGGCCACGGCGAGGAGGCCCGCGTCGGCGGCCAGGCGGTGGCGGACCGTGCGGCGGGAGGCGGAAGTTCGGGATTTCACGGGCACGAAACTCACACCTCCGTTCGCAGCAGCCGCAGGTAGATCACCGAGAACAGCGAACCCACCACCAGCAGCAACAGCGCCACCGCCGTGCCGTATCCGATCATGCTTTTCTGGAAAGCCTCCTCGTACATGAACAAGGGGAGCGTTTGGCTTTTGCCGCCCGGGCCACCCCTCGTCATCACCCAGATCAGGCCGAAGACGGACAGTGTCTGAAGCGTGATGAGCATCAGATTCGTGCCGATCGAGCGGCGGATCATCGGGAGCGTGATGTGCCACATGCGGCGCCAGCCGCCCGCACCGTCCACCTCCGCCGCTTCCGTGATGTCCTTCGGGATTTCGTTCAGGGCTGCTGAATAGACCAGCATCGAGAAGGCTGTGCCCCGCCAGACGTTCGCGAACGACACCGCCAGGATCGGGAGCGTGTACAGCCAGTTCTGGGTGGGGAGATGGAGCCAGTCCAGGACGGCGTTCAGGGTGCCCTCGCGACGGAAGAAGGCGTAGAGGAGGAAGCCGGCGACCACCTCCGGGAGTACCCATGCAGTGACGACGATTCCGCCCACCAGCGTGCGGACGGGTTTTGAGGCCCGTTGCATCAGGGCCGCCAGAGCCAGGCCCAGCGTGTTCTGGCCGAGCAGGGCCGATACCACCGTGAAGACCAGGGTCAGCCAGACCGCGTTGAGGAAGGCCTCGTCGCCGAATGCCGTGCGGAAGTTCTCGAAGCCGATGAAGGAGTCCTCGGCCTGGCCGGTGAGTTGGAGGTCGGTGAAGGCGATGTACGCGCAGTAGGCGATCGGCCCGGCGAGGAAGAGGAGCAGGAGGACGGTGGCGGGGGTGAGGGGGAGGACTCGGGTGAGAGAGCGGACCGTGGGATGGGGCGTCCTCGCTGCCGGCCTCGTCATGAGCGGGGGCTCACTCTTCAATCACCTGGTCGTCCGTGGCCGTTTTCAGTTCCTCGTCGTAGTTCTTCGCCGCCTCCGCCACTGACGCGTCGCCCGTCGTCACGGATTCCATCGCCTCCTGGATGGCAGTGGAGACCTTGGGATACGCCGGGTACGCGGGGCGGTAGTGCGTGCTCGACACCAGGTCGGTGAAGAACTTGATGCCGGGCTGGGCCTCCGCGTAGGCGGGGTCGGACGCCACGTCCTCGCGGACCGCGATTCCGGAGCTGGCGATGTACCACTTCTGGGCGTTCGCCTTCGACTGCATCGTCTCGATGAACTCGAAGGCGAGGTCGGGGTTGCCGGCCTTGTCCGGGATGGCCCAGGTCCAGCCGCCGGACATGCTCACCTTGCCGGGGGACTGGCCGTTCTGGGTGGGCATGTGGGCGAGGCCGAGTTTCTCCGACCACTCCGGCCATGCGTGGCCGCTGCCGGGCAGCCAGTCCTGGGGGAGCCAGGAGCCGTCGAGGTTGATGCCGAGTTTGCCTTCGGGGAGGAGTTCACCGCGGACTCGGGTCGAGATGTTGGGGTCGAGGGCGTCGGAGACTTCCGGGCCGAGTTGCTCCTTGTAGACCGCTTCCACGAAGGTGAGGGCATCCTTGAAGCCCTGCGTGCCGGCCTTCCACTTCTTCGACTTCTCGTCGTACAGAGGATCGCTCGCACCGGCGGCCGTGGCGTCCTCCGTGCCGTAGAGGAGCATTTCGAAGCCCTGCATGGTGGCGGCCTCGCCCGCCGGCTTGCCCGTGTAGACGTTCAGGGGGATGACGTCGGGGACTTTCTGTTTGATCGTGCGGGCTGCCGTGAGGATGTCGGCCCAGGTCTTCGGCTGCCAGTCAGCCGGCAGACCCGCCTTCTCGAAGATCGCCTTGTCGAACCACAGGCCGCGCGTGTCCGTGCCGTCCGGAATGCCGTACGTCTTGCCGTCCTCGGCCTTCGCCGCGGTCTTGGCCGTGTCGATGAACTGGTCCCAGTCCTTCCAGTCGGCCAAGTAGTCGTCGAGGGGTTTCAGATAGCCGCTCATGATGTCCGAGTTGATGAGGAACGTGTCCTCGTAGACGAGGTCCGGGGCCGTCTTCGGGGAGCGGAGCATTTGCTGGACCTTGGTGTAGTACTCCGAGTCCGGGGCCTTGATCGGGACGAGTTTCACCTTCTTGCCCGGATTCGCCTTCTCGAACTGCTTCTTCACGTCGGCGAGGAAGGTGTCCATCACGCGGACCTGGTTGTCCGTGGACTGTTTGTAGGAGACCTCCACCGTGTCCGGGTCGCTGCCGGAGCCGTTGCCGCAGGCGGTGAGTGCGCCGGGGGCGGTGATCGCCAGGGCTGCGGTGAGGAGGAGGCGGAGGTGGGATCGGCGGGGGTGGGGTGCGGTGGGGCGCACGGGCACGACCTCCTGCTGGCTACGTCGTTGTGGCCTGGGTGGGTGCCCGGTGACGGTACGAGGAGTGGTCTAGTCAGGTCAATGTGTCTGCACCGAACACAGGCTGCGTTGTCGCCCTGCCCCCGACCCGCCCGCCCGAAGGGACCACCGTGCCGGAGTCCGCCGACCGAGTCGATCGTGACGTCACGGTCGCGCAGTTGTTGATCGCCGAGTATCCGAGTGTCAAGGACGAGCAGAAGACGCGTATCGGGTTCCGGGACAATCTGCTGTACGTCACCCTCACCGTCCTCGCGGCCGTCATCGCCGCGTCCGCGCAGGCCGAGCAGCCCGCCATGCTGCTCGCGCTGCCGCCTGTGTGTGTCGTGCTCGGGTGGACCTACCTCGTCAACGACGAGAAGATCTCCGCGATCGGGGCGTATGTGCGGGGGACCTCGGGCCGCGGCTCGCTCACCTCGCCGGTGCGGAGAAGGTTTTCGACTGGGAAGTGGCACACCGTGCCGACGCGCGGAGGCGCACCCGTAAAGCCATACAGTACGGATCGATCTGCTCGCCTTCTGCGTCGTCCCGCTCGCCGGGCTGCTCGTCTACCGGGCGAGCGGCAGGACCAGCCCCGGGCTGGTCGCCCTCTCCGTCGTCGAGGCGCTCATGACCGTCGGGCTCGGCGTCCAGGTCGTGGTCTACGCCCGGCCCTTCGGCCGACCGGCCCGCCAGCCCGATGACCCCGCCTGACTGACCCGCCTGACTGACCCGCCTGACTGACCCGCCCGACGGACCTCTTCCTACTGCCCCTTCACCCACCGATACTGCAGCTCCGGCCGCCCCACCTGCCCGTACTGCGGACTCCGTGCCGCCCGCCCGGCATCCACCAGGTGCTCCAAATACCGGCGGGCAGTGATCCGCGAGATGCCGACCGCCTCTGCGACCCCGGCCGCCGTCAGGCCCTCGCCCGAGTCCCGCAGGGCCACCGTCACCCGCTCCAGCGTCGGCGCGCTCAACCCTTTCGGCAGGGCCGCCGGCCCAGGCGCCCGCAGGGTCGCCAGCGCCCGGTCCACCTCGTCCTGGCCGCTCGCCTCGCCGGCCGCCGCGTGGAACTCGGCGTACCTCACCAGCCGGTCCCGCAACGTCGCGAAGGTGAACGGCTTCAGTACGTACTGCACCACCCCCAGCGACACGCCCTCCCGCACCACCGTCAGGTCCCGCGCCGACGTCACCGCTATCACGTCCGCGTGGTGGCCGGCCGCCCGCAGGGACCGGGCCAGTTGCAGGCCGTGTACGTCCGGCAGGTGGAGGTCCAGCAGCAACAGGTCCACCGGCATGCGGTCCAGCGCGCGCCGCGCCTCCGCGCCCGTGTGGGCCTTGCCGACGGCCGTGAAGCCGGGGACGCGGCCGACGTACATCATGTGTGCGTCGGCGGCCACGGGGTCGTCCTCGACGACCAGGACTCTGATGGGATCGGCACCGGTCATACGTCGTCGCCTCCAGCCACAGCGGCCCGAGGGGCCTGGACGGCCTGAACCGTCTTGTCGGTACCGGTCGTGTTGTCGGTACCGGTCGTGCGCAGCGGCAGGCGCACCTCGAACTGTGCCCCACCCCCTGCCGCCTCCGACACGGTCAGTGTGCCCTCGTGACGGCGGGCGGTCTGCCGTACGAGTGCCAGGCCCAGCCCCCGTCCGCCCGGCCCCGCCGGCTTCGTAGAGAAGCCGCGCTCGAAGACGGCCTCCGCGTGGGCCGGGTCCACTCCGGTGCCCGTGTCCGACACCCTCAGCACCAACAAGGAGTCCTCCGCCGGTACGTCCGCGTCATCCAGTGCATCCGACTCATCCGTGTACGCCGTCACCGTCACCCGCGCCCCCACCGACCCCTGCGCCGCGTCCACCGCGTTGTCGATCAGGTTGCCCAGGACCGTGACCAGGTCACGGGCGGGAAGGCACTCCGGGAGGAGGCCGTCGTCGATGCGGCTGTCCTCGGACACCACCAGCTCGACGCCCCGCTCGTTCGCCTGGGCGGCCTTGCCCAGCAGCAGGGCGGCGAGCACCGGTTCGCTCACCGCCGCCACGACCTTGTCCGTCAGGGCCTGCGCCAGCTCCAGTTCCGCCGTCGCGAAGTCGATCGCCTCGTCCGAGCGGCCCAGCTCGATGAGCGAGACAACCGTGTGGAGGCGGTTCGCGGCCTCGTGCGCCTGGGAGCGCAGCGCCTGTGTGAAGCCGCGTTCGGAGTTCAGCTCGCCCGTGAGGGACTGGAGTTCCGTCACGTCCCGAAGCGTGACCACCGTGCCGCGGCGCTGGCCGCCCGACACCGGGGAGGTGTTCACGACCAGCACCCGTTCGGCGGTGAGGAGCACCTCGTTCACCCGTGGCTCGGAGGAGAGCAGGGCGCCCGTCAACGGCGCCGGCAGGCCCAGGTCCGCCACCGAGCGGTCGACCACGTCGTCCGTCACCCCCAGCAGCTCCCGCGCCCCGTCGTTGATGAGCGCCACCCGGTACTGGCCGTCGAGCATCAGCAGGCCCTCGCGTACGGCGTGCAGGGCCGCCTGGTGGTAGTCGTGCATATTGCTCAGCTCGGCGGTGTTCATGTTGTGCGTGTGGCGGCGGAGGCGGGCATTGACGATGTAGGTGCCCATGCCGCCGAGTGCCAGGGCACCGGCGGCAACGCCCACGAGGCCCGTGAGCTGCCCCTGGACGCGGTCGCTGATCGCCTGGACCCTGATGCCGGCGCTGACCAGGCCGATGACCTCGCCGTTCTCCATGACCGGGATGACCGCGCGGACCGACGGGCCGAGCGTGCCGGTGAAGGTCTCGGTGAAGGACTCGCCGTTCTGGGCCTTCTCTATGTGGCCGAGGAAGTGCTCGCCGATCCGGTCCGGGTTGGGGTGCGTCAAGCGGATGCCGTCGCGGGTCATGATCGTGACGAAGTCGACGCCGGCGTGCCGCTGCGCCTCCGTGGCGTACGGCTGGAGTTGCTCGGTCGGTTCGGGCGTCCGGATCGCCGCGCGGACCGAGGGGGCGTCGGCGACCGCGGCCGCCACGGCCATGGCCTGGCGGCCCGCCGCCTCCTGCGCCTGGGTACGGTCGCTGACGTACGTGAACAGCGCGCACCCGGCCACGACGGCCGCGATCAGCACCGCCTGTACGGCGAAGAGCTGGCCGGCCAGGCTGCGGGGACGGAGACGGGGCGTGACGCGCATGGCAACAGTCTGCCTCGACGGGTTGGCGTGAACTAAATGAACGGAAGGGTGACCGCCCTCACAGGGCAGGGGATAGTCACCCCATCGACTCGTCCAGCACATGGACACCGACAGGGAGTACGACTCCCGCCCCGGGACCCCACAACCCGAGCCGCCGGGAGCCCGTCTCCCACCACCGGGAGGCACCTCTCCCACCACTGGGAGCCTGTCTCCCCGCACCGGGAGCCCTCGGCTCCCACCGCCGGAAGCCGCCAAGTTTCCGGCCCGGAAGCCCGTCGGCTTCCACCGCCGGGAGCCCCGGCTCCCACACCCCCCGGGAGCCCCGCTCCCACCGCCGGCAGTCCCCCAGCTACCGGCTCCGGGAGCCCGCCGGCTCCCGACCCCGGGAGCCGGTCTCCCACCCCGGGAACCCGCCGGTTCCCACCCCGGGAGATCGTCTCCCGAATTCCCCCGGACGTGAGCCGCACGCCGGAACAGCGAGCCGACGATGTCGTCGACGAGGAGGGCAGCCGTGGCCAGCAGCACCCATACGGCACCTACCGCACCCGCCAAGCGGGACCGCACGCACTACCTGTACATCGCCGTGATCGTGGCTGTGGCCCTCGGCATCGCCGTGGGTCTCATCGCCCCCGACTTCGCCGTCGAGCTGAAGCCCATCGGCACCGGCTTCGTGGCCCTGATCAAGATGATGATCTCGCCGATCATCTTCTGCACGATCGTGCTGGGCATCGGCTCCGTACGGAAGGCCGCGAAGGTCGGCGCGGTGGGCGGTATCGCCCTCGCCTACTTCACGGTGATGTCGCTGGTCGCCCTCAGCATCGGCCTGGTCGTCGGCAACATCGTCGAGCCGGGCACCGGCCTCGCGGTCACCGACGCCATCAAGGAGACCGGTCAGGCGCAGGTGTCGGCCGAGGCCAAGGACACCACCGAGTTCCTGCTGGGCATCATCCCGACGACGATCGTCTCCGCCTTCACCGGCGGCGAGGTCCTCCAGACGCTGCTCGTCGCCCTGCTCGCCGGCTTCGCGCTGCAGGCCATGGGTGACTCCGGTCAGCCGATCCTGCGCGGTGTCGAGCACATCCAGCGCCTCGTCTTCCGCATCCTCGCGATGGTGATGTGGGCCGCCCCGATCGGTGCCTTCGGTGCCATCGCGGCCGTGACCGGTTCCGCGGGCATCGACGCCCTGAAGAGCCTCGCCGTGCTGATGCTCGGCTTCTACATCACCTGCTTCCTCTTCGTCTTCATCGTGCTCGGCGCGCTGCTTCGGGTCGTCGCGGGCATGAACATCCTCACGCTCTTCAAGTACCTGGGCCGTGAGTTCCTGCTGATCCTGTCCACCTCCTCCTCCGAGTCGGCGCTGCCGCGCCTCATCGCGAAGATGGAGCACCTGGGCGTCAGCAAGCCCGTCGTCGGTATCACCGTCCCGACCGGCTACTCCTTCAACCTCGACGGCACCATGATCTACATGACCATGGCGTCCCTGTTCATCGCCGACGCCATGGGTACGCCGATGTCGGTCGGCGAGCAGATCCCGCTGCTGCTCTTCCTGCTGGTCGCCTCCAAGGGCGCGGCGGGTGTCACCGGCGCCGGTCTCGCGACCCTCGCGGGTGGGCTGCAGTCCCACAAGCCGGCCCTGGTGGACGGTATCGGCCTCATCGTCGGCATCGACCGCTTCATGAGCGAGGCCCGCGCCCTCACCAACTTCGCGGGCAACGCGGTCGCCACGGTCCTCATCGGTACCTGGACCAAGGAGATCGACAAGGAGCGCGTGAACGAGGTTCTCGCCGGGCAGCTGCCGTTCGACGAGAAGACGCTGCTGGATGACGGGCACGGCTCCGCGGCGGCGCCTGCGGCTGAGCCTGACGGTGAGAAGGAACTCGCCAAGGCGTGAGGCTCCGCCTGGAAGCGCCGGGGAACTGTCGGCCCTCTTGCAGCCGCCGGTCGAGTGTGGCTGGTCGCGCAGTTCCCCGCGCTCCTGGAGGGCCTGCGGCCCTCCTCCCCAGCGCCGTACGGCCGGGTCCTCCCCCGTAGACCCGGCCGTACGGCCCACCAAGCCGGACAACCGAGCGAAACAACTGAACAAGCTCCCCGAACACCGAGCGGCCAGGTCCTCCCCCTATAGACCTGGCCGCTCGGCTTTTGCCGTCTCCCGCCTCGCCCTTTCCTTGACGTCGGCGTCAAGGAATACGGTCTTCGTATGCGCATCGGTGAGCTGGCGGCACGGGCCGGAACGACGACACGGGCGTTGCGGTACTACGAGGCGCGGGGGCTGTTGTCCGCGCGGCGGACCGGGAACGGGTACCGGACGTACGACGAGGACGATCTGAAGCTGTTGCGGCAGATCCGGACCCTGCAGGACTTCGGGTTCGACCTGGAGGAGACGCGGCCGTTCGTGGAGTGTCTGCGGGCGGGGCATCCGGAAGGTGACTCGTGCCCGGCGTCGCTGGCGGTGTACCGGCGGAAGCTGGACGAACTCGACGCGTTGATCGGCGAGTTGGCGGCGGTGCGGGCCCAGGTGGGCGAGCAGTTGACGCGGGCGGAGCTGGCGCGGGAGCGGCTGGCGGCCGAGGCGGAGGTTCCGGGGGGTCCGGAGCCGGGGTGTGAGCTGGGAGGCGGGGAGCTGTGATCAGGGCGGCGGGTGTGGCCGAGGTGACGGACGCGGACTTCGAGGCGGAGGTGATCGGGGCGGAGCTGCCGGTGCTCGTGGAGTTCACGGCCGACTGGTGTCCGCCGTGCCGGCAGATGGGGCCGGTGCTCAGTGCCCTCGCCGCGGAGGAGGGGGAGCGGCTGAAGGTGGTGCAGCTGGACGTGGACACCAATCCGGAGACCACCAACGCGTACAAGGTCCTGTCGATGCCGACCTTCATGGTGTTCCGGGGCGGTGAGCCGGTGAAGGCCATGGTGGGAGCGCGGCCCAAGCGGCGGCTGCTGGAGGAACTGGACGACGTGCTCTGACGCCCGGATGAGAAAAGCCCCCGAGCAATTGTGCTCGGGGGCTTTTCCTGCGTATATTTAATGGTTCGCGACTTCAAGAAGATTGGGTCGCAAAGAAGTTCAGTGAGCACAGTATATCCGGGCGGGAGTGGAATTGTCAAACACCGGCTTTTCGCAAGATGAATTGCGGCGCGAGCAGGAATTCATCGACGGGTTGTACGCCCGCGTGGACGCCCTGCGCGGTGCGACCGAGGGTTCGGTCACGGACGCGCTCGCCCAGGGCAACACGCCCATGCAGGCCCGGCTGGAGCGGGACATCCTCGTCGCCGAGCGCTCGGGGCTGCTGGCCGCGCTGAACGCCGTCGACGGTTCGCTCTGTTTCGGTCGGCTCGACCTCGCCGACGGGGGCGTCCACCACATCGGCCGGATCGGACTGCGGGAGGACGACACCGAGCTCACCCCGATACTGATCGACTGGCGCGCCGACGTCGCCCGCCCCTTCTACCTCGCCACCGGCCACACCCCGATGGGCCTGCGCCGCCGCCGGCACCTCACCACCGAGGACCGCCGGGTCACCGCCCTGCACGACGAGATCCTCGACCTCGGCGACGAGACCCGCACCGGGTACGAGGACCCCACCGGCGACGCCGTTCTGCTGGCCGCCCTCAACTCCGCCCGCACCGGCCGCATGGGCGACATCGTGCAGACCATCCAGGCCGAGCAGGACCGCATCATCCGCGCCCCGCACCAGGGGGTGATGGTCGTGGAGGGCGGCCCCGGAACGGGCAAGACCGCTGTCGCTCTGCACCGGGCCGCCTACCTCCTCTACGAGCAGCGCGAACTGCTCGCCAAGCGCGCCGTCCTCATCGTCGGCCCCAACCCCGCCTTCCTCGGCTACATCGGCGAGGTGCTGCCCTCGCTGGGCGAGACGGGTGTGCTGCTGTCCACCGTCGGCGAGCTGTTCCCCGGCGTACGGGCGACCGCGGCCGACACCCCGGCGGCGGCCCGGGTGAAGGGCGGCGCCGCCATGGCCGACGTGCTCGCGACCGTCGTACGGGACCGGCAGACGCTGCCCGACCCGGTGATCGCCATCGAACACGACCGGGAGATCCTGATGCTCGACGACGACCTGGTACGGGTCGCCCGCGAGCGCACCCGCGAGGCGAAGCTCCCGCACAACGCGGCCCGCGAGCACTTCGAGGGCTACATCCTCAACACCCTCACGGAGATGGTCGCCGAGCGCATCGGCACCGACCCCTACGACGGCGCCAACCTCCTCGACGCCAGTGACATCACCCAGATCCGCGACGAACTGGCCGAGAACCCCGAGGTCTGGTCCGCCATCGGCCGGCTGTGGCCCCGGATCACCCCGCGCCGTCTGATCGCCGACTTCCTCGCCGAGCCGGACGCGTACCTGTCGAAGGAGGACGCCGACGCCGTACGCCGTCCGGTCACGCGGGCGTGGACCGTCGCCGACGTACCCCTGCTCGACGAGGCCGCCGAACTCCTCGGCGAGGACGACCGGCTGGCCCGGGCCCGGGCCGAGCGCGAGCGGGAGACCCAGATCGCGTACGCGCAGGGCGTGCTGGAGGTGTCGTACGCATCCCGGACATACGAGTTCGAGGACAAGGAGGACAGCGACCCCGACGGTTCGGAGGTGCTGTCCGCGCACGACATCATCGACGCCGAGCGGTTCGCGGAGCGGCACGAGGAGGACGACCACCGCAGCGCCGCCGAGCGGGCGGCTGCCGACCGGACCTGGGCGTTCGGGCACATCATCGTCGACGAGGCGCAGGAACTGTCGCCGATGGCCTGGCGGCTGCTGATGCGCCGCTCGCCGACCCGCTCGATGACCCTCGTCGGCGACCCGGCCCAGACGGCGGAGGCCGCGGGCGTCGGCTCCTGGGCCGACATCCTCGCCCCGTACGTCGAGGACCGCTGGGAACACACCCGGCTCGGCGTCAACTACCGCACTCCCGCCGAGATCATGGCGGTCGCGGCCGGTGTCGTACGCGCCGAGCGGCCGGACTTCGAGCCGCCCAGCTCCGTGCGGTCGACGGGCGTACGGCCCTGGGCGCGCCGCGCGGCGGCGAAGGAACTGCCCGCGCAGGTGGCCAAGGCGGCGGCCGAACTGACCCCCGCCGAGGGGCGGCTCGCGGTGATCGCGCCGCGCGAGCTGCACCGGGCGCTCGCGGCCCGGCTGGACGGGGTGACGGCGGGCGCGGAACCCGACCTGACCAGGACCGTCGTCCTCCTCGACCCCCGGCAGGCCAAGGGCCTGGAGTTCGACTCCGTCCTCGTCGTCGAGCCGGGGCGCTTCGGCACGAGTGACCTGTACGTCGCGCTGACGCGGGCGACCCAGGCGCTCGGCGTGGTGCACACGGAGGAACTGCCTCAGGCGCTGGGGGAGTTGTCGGCGGTTGGCCTGAAGTAGCCGGGCGGTGCCCTGCCGGGCGTCGCCCGGCGGGCCGCTGTCCTCGGCACCGTCACCACAGGTGCAACAGGGATCACCAAGCCGTAACAGTTCCCGTCATCGTCACTGCTCGTGCTTGCTTCATGCGGTATGCGTGTCGGTCATGGAAACACATCCGTTCGCGGCCGCTCCGGCCGGCAGCCCCGGCCTGGAATCGCTGCCCGTGGAGCCGTTGCTGACCTCGGAGTTCGATGTGGACCCGGGCAGCGTCTACGAGCGACTGCGGAGTACGTACGGCCCCGTGGCACCGGTGGGGCTGATGGGGGTGCCGGCGTGGCTGGTTCTCGACTACCGCGAGGTGCTGGAGGTCCTGCGCAACGAGAGCGTCTGGCGGCGCGACGTACGGCACTGGCGGGCCCGGGCGCAGGGGCGGCTGCCGAAGGACTGGCCGCTCCTCGCCGGGTACGAGGTCCGGCAGACCATGTTCTTCGACGACGAGGAACACCGGCACGCCCGGCTGAGCTACCACTCGGCGATGCGGCCCTTCCAGGACGGGCACTCCCCCGAGGGCTGGGAGCTGCGGGCGGCCGTCGCGCGGTACGCCGACGAGCTGATCGCCATGCTCGCTGCCGAGTCCGGGACCAACGGGTTCGCCGATCTCGCGGCGCAGTACACCCGGCCGTTGCTCCTCATGGTCACGACCAAGCTGTTCGGCTGTCCCGTCGAACTCGGCGACGAGATGGTCATGGACCTGTGGCGGATGCTGGACGGCGGGCCGGACGCCGGGCCGGCGACCGGGCGGGCGCTGGACGCGATGACCCGGCTGGCGGCTCATCGGCGGTGGCGTCCCGGCGAGGACCTGACCTCCTACATGCTGCTGTCCGATCCCTCGCTGAGCGACGAACAGCTCGGCCGCGAGCTGTTCATGAACGCGGTCTATCTGAACGACATCACCGGGAACATGGTCTGCAACACCATCCTGGAGGTGCTGCGGGGCAATGCGACCGTCCGGCGGAGCCTGTCCGACGGGCAGCTCGGGGAGACCGTGAACCGTGCGGCGCTGGTGAATCCGCCGACGGCCAACCTCTGCTTCCGGTTCGCGGCGCGTGATGTGCGACTCGGGAACTTCTGGATCCGGGCCGGGGACATCGTGTCGCCGTCCGTCGCGGCCGCGCACCGGGATCTGCTGGAGATCGGGTCGTCCCACATCGTCGACTCCACCATCAGTACGCGGGCGCATCTCGCGTGGGGGGCCGGGCCGCACCAGTGCCCCAGCCCTGCGCGCGAGCTCGCGGGGACGATCGTCACGACCGCGGTCGGGCGCGTCTTCGACCACTTCGCTCGCGCGGAACTCACGTTGCCGCCGGATCAGTTGCCGTGGCGGTCGGGGCCGGTGGTGCGGGGGCTGCGGTTGTTGCCGGTCCGCTATGAACTGAGCGCCCACAGCACGGCGAGGGTGCCGGCTGCTCGGCGGGGGGACGAGGTCGCGCCGCCGGTGGCACCGAGTGCCGGGCCGGCGGTGGGGGAGCGGTCGGGGAGTGGGTTGCTGGGGGCGTTGCGGCGGATGATGTTCGGGGGGCGTAAGGGCGGCTGACGGCGCCCGGGTGCCTTTTCGCCCCCGCCGCCCCTACCCGTCCCATCCCCATGGGCGCTGCCCCTTCCACCCCGAGGGGTGGGTTCTTTGGCTGTGGGTGGGTGGGGGC
>NZ_JBHVDX010000083.1:0-39089 GCF_042802555.1 Streptomyces sp. NPDC057474
GGCCGCGGTCGTGGCGGCGGCCCGGAAGTCGGCGCCGGACGGGGCGGAGGTGAGCGTGGGCCGGGAGGGCGACTTCGTACGTGTGGTGGTCTCAGCCCGGGCGCCGGGGCCGGACCGGCTGGGCCTCGACCTCAGTCATGCGGCCGTGGCGCTGGCGGAGGAGACGGTGGGTGCGGGAGCGGAGGTGGGGGCCGGGTGAGCACGTTCTTGGAGTCCGGCCGGCTGCCGTCGCTCCTGGCGTGGGCTCGTCGCTCGCGGCGTACCTCGACGCCGAACCACCGCCTGCCGCGGGCCGATCGTTCGGCCCGTTCGGCCCGTTCGGCTCGTTCGGCTCGTTCGGACAGAGGGTCGGCGACCGTCTGGGCTGTCGGTGCGATCGCCGCGCTGTGCGCAGTGTTCGGTGCCGTACTTGCCCTGGGGCAAGCCGTTGTGATCCGGCATCAGGCTGCCGCGACGGCCGACCTCGCGGCCCTCGCCGCCGCCGACCACTGGATGAAGGGCAGCGAGGGGGCCTGCGCGACGGCGGAACGGGTGGCAAGGGCTCAGGGAGGGCGGCTCGTGCGCTGTGAGGTCGAGGGAGAGATCTCGGACGTCACGGCGGCCTCGGCCATAGGCCCGCTCACCGCCGAGTCCAGGGCACGGGCGGGCCCACCGGGTCCGGCGGCCCTGGCATCGGGCCAGGAGGCTCGCTGGAGCGCCTCGTAGGAGTGTCCCGCAGGAGCGCGGCTCCATGAGGGGCGCGGGGAACTGCGCGATCAGCCACACACGACCGGCAGTCGCCAGACCCCAGTGGCTCCCGAGCTCCGAGGCGCCCGGAAACCACCGAGCTCCGAGGCGCCCGGAACCCCCGAGTTCCAAGGTGCCCCCGAGCCCTAAGACACCCGGTTCTCCGGCGGAGCGTCGGGCGCTGCTCTCAGCAGTTCGGTCAGCAGCCGTACGGCGCCCCGTTTGTGCAACGGATCGTTGCCGTTGCCGCACTTGGGGGACTGGATGCAGGACGGGCACCCGGCGTCGCACTCGCAGGAGGCGATGGCCTGGCGGGTGGCGGTGAGCCAGGCGCGGGCGGTGTGGAAGGCGCGCTCGGCGAAGCCCGCGCCGCCCGGGTGGCCGTCGTAGACGAAGACCGTCGGGAGCAGTGTGTCCGGGTGGAGCGGGACCGAGACGCCCCCGATGTCCCAGCGGTCGCAGGTCGCGAAGAGGGGCAACATGCCGATCGAGGCGTGTTCGGCGGCGTGCAGGGCGCCGCCGAGGATCTCGGGGTTGATCCGGGCCGCGTCCAACTGGTCCTCGGTGACGGTCCACCACACGGCACGGGTGCGCAGCGTACGAGGAGGGAGATCGAGTTTGGACTCGCCGAGCACCTCCCCGGTGATGAGGCGTCGACGCAGGAAGGAGACGACCTGGTTGGTGACTTCGACGGAGCCGTAGCACAACCGGCCGTCACCCCAGGGGACTTCGGTGTCGGCCTCCAGGACGGAGATGGAGGTGGTGTCGCGGGCGACCGTCGAATAGGGCGGGTCGGCCTGTTCGACGAGGGCGACGGAGTCCTCGAGGTCCAGTTCGCGCACCAGGTACGTACGGCCCTGGTGCAGATGGACCGCGCCTTCGTGGACGGTGGTGTGGGCGGCGCCCGCGTCGACCGTGCCGAGGAGCCGGCCCGTGCCGGTCTCGACGATCTGGACGGGGCGGCCGCCCTGGCCCCGGATGTCGGTCAGGTCGGCGGCCCGTTCACGGCGCGTCCAGTGCCAGGCCTTGGCCCGGCGGCGGAGCAGTTTCGCGGCCTCCAGTTGCGGCAACAGCTCTTCGCAGGCCGGGCCGAACAGATCGAGGTCCTCGTCCGTCAGGGGCAGTTCCGCGGCGGCGGCGCAGAGGTGCGGGGCGAGGACGTACGGGTTGTCGGGGTCGAGGACGGTCGACTCCACCGGTTGGTCGAAGAGGGCCTCGGGGTGGTGGACCAGGAAGGTGTCCAGCGGGTCGTCGCGGGCGACGAGGACGGCGAGGGCGCCCTGGCCGGAGCGTCCGGCGCGGCCGGCCTGCTGCCACAGGGAAGCGCGGGTGCCCGGGTAGCCGGCGATGAGGACGGCGTCCAGGCCGGAGATGTCGACGCCGAGTTCGAGGGCGGTGGTGGCGGCGAGGCCGAGAAGTTCGCCGGAGTGGAGGGCGCGTTCGAGGGCGCGACGCTCCTCGGGGAGGTAGCCGCCGCGGTAGGCGGCGACGCGCCGGGCGAGGGAGCGGTCGCCCGCGGCGTCAGCCGCTGATGTCACTGCGGCGAGGCGTTCCTGGGCGATCACGGAGATCAGCTCGGCACCGCGCCGGGAGCGTACGAAGGCGACCGAGCGCACGCCCTGCAGGACCAGGTCGGTCAGTAGATCCGCTGTCTCCGCGGTCGCCGTACGCCGTACCGGGGCGCCCTTCTCGCCGTGGAGCTCGGTGAGTGGGGGTTCCCAGAGGGCGAACACCAGTTCACCACGGGGCGAGGCGTCGTCCGCGACCTCGGTGACCGGGACGCCGGTGAGGCGGCGGGCGGCGACCGACGGCTCGGCGGCGGTGGCGGAGGCGAGGAGGAAGACGGGTTCGGCGCCGTAGCGGGCGCACAGGCGGCGGAGGCGGCGCAGTACCTGGGCGACGTGGGAGCCGAAGACGCCGCGGTAGGTGTGGCACTCGTCGACGACCACGTACTTGAGGGCGCGCAGGAAGGAGGACCAGCGGGGGTGGGAGGGGAGGATCCCGCGGTGCAGCATGTCGGGGTTGGTGAGGACGTAGTTGGCGTACTGGCGTACCCACTCGCGCTCCTCGACGGGGGTGTCGCCGTCGTACACGGCCGGGCGTACGGCGTTTCCCAGAGGTTGTGAAAGTTCCTTCACGGATCGGCACTGATCGGCCGCGAGGGCCTTGGTGGGGGCCAGGTAGAGCGTGGTCGCCCCGCGGCCGTTGGGGGCCTCGGAGCCGTCCAGGAGGCGCGACAGCACCGGGACGAGATAGGCCAGCGACTTGCCGGACGCGGTGCCCGTGGCGACGACGACCGAGTCGCCGTCCAGCGCGTGCTCGGCGACGCATGCCTGGTGGGCCCAGGGATGTTCGATTCCCGAGGCCTGCACGGCGGCGACGACCTCCGATCGGATCCGGTCGGGCCAGACGGCATGGCGACCCGCGCGCGGGGGCACATGCTCCGTATGAGTGATGCGCGAAGCCCGGCTCGGCCCCGAGGCGAGACGGTCCAGGACCGTGCCCGGCGAGGGGCTGGAGGCGGTGTCCGTCGGGGATCGATCGGATCGGTGATTCTTGGCCATCGGCATCGAGTGTGTCACCGGCGTGACGGACAATGGAGCCAAGGCGTCGTGCACGCCTGCCGGTAAGTGATTGAATGCCATCGCGGCTGGCGAACCGTCCCGGGGGCTTTCAAGCCGAGGTGTCCCGAGGGGCGAACGCTCGATAGCAAGGTGCTGGAGGATCCGTGGACCTGTCCCTGTCGACCCGTACTGTCGGCGATCGTACGGTCGTCGAGGTCGGTGGCGAAATCGACGTTTATACCGCGCCCAAGCTGCGTGAGCAGCTGGTCGAGCTGGTCAACGACGGGAGTTTCCACCTCGTCGTCGACATGGAGGGCGTCGACTTCCTCGACTCCACCGGGCTCGGCGTGCTGGTGGGCGGCCTGAAGCGAGTACGGGCCCATGAGGGCTCGCTGCGCCTGGTGTGCAACCAGGAGCGGATTTTGAAGATCTTCCGCATCACCGGTCTGACCAAGGTGTTCCCGATTCACACCTCGGTCGACGAAGCGGTGGCGGCCACCGACTGATCGCGGTCGCCCGGGCCCCGCGCCCGGAACGGCAAGAGACAAGTGAGGGGGACCGGGCCCATGGGCCCGGCCCTCCGACAGCACGCCCGTAGTTCCGAGGGGGATGCATGGCCACCGTTGAACTCCGCTTCAGCGCGCTGCCCGAGCACGTCCGGACCGCCCGACTGGTGGCGGCAGCGGTGGCGCGCAGGGCCGGAGTGGACGAGGCCGTCCTCGACGAGGTCAGGTTGGCCGTCGGCGAGGCGTGCACCCGTGCTGTCGGACTGCATCAGAGCAGTGGTATCTCGGCGCCGGTGCAGGTGTCGCTGATCGAGGAGGAGAAGCAGTTCTCCATCGAGGTCGGCGACGAAGCGCCGCACGCCGTCCCCGGTGACAAGTCGTCGGGCGCCGGCGGCGACGTGGACGCCGACATCGAGGAGGACGACATGGGCCTCGCGGTGATCAGCGGCCTCGTCGACGACGTCGAGGTCTCCGCCGGGGAGCACGGCGGGTTGATCCGCATGACCTGGCCGACGACACCGTCGGTCGTGGTGCTGCCCTGATCCTCTCAACTTCAAGTAGTACCGCGAGGGCCCTGCTGAGCAGGGCCCTTCGTGTTTATTTGGCATTTATTCCGATCATCGTTCATCGGAACATCGGAATTCGTGAAGGAATTCACGATCAATCACGCGATGATTTGATCAAGCGTCAATGTCTTTGAGGTGTTACTCCTTTCGAGTAACGTGGCTGCGCGCGGATCATTTGCTGAAGAGCATGTGAAGGCTAATTCCGCTTGCCGCGCACTGTTTTGATCAGGTTCCGCTCCCTAGAATCCGTCCACATCTTGAGCTCAGCCCAAGCGTCAAGGAGGACGAATGGCGGGGCTTTCTACCCCTCAAAGGTTTGACCACCCCACGGACTTCGCAGCCGCGGTACTGACCGACGACAACCGGATCATCGTCTTGGTGATCGGCGTCGTGGCACTGGCCGCGCTCGCCGTCGCGGGTGTCCTGGTGCGCCAGGTGCTCGCGGCGGGCGAGGGCACCGACAGCATGAAGAAGATCGCGACGGCGATCCAGGAAGGTGCGAACGCCTATCTGGCACGGCAGTTGCGCACGCTAGGTGTATTCGCCGTCGTCGTGTTCTTCCTGCTCATGCTGCTTCCCGCGGACGACTGGAATCAGCGCGCCGGGCGGTCGGTGTTCTTCTTGATCGGCGCGGCGTTCTCGGCGGCCACGGGTTATATCGGTATGTGGCTCGCGGTGCGCAGCAATGTGCGCGTCGCCGCGGCGGCCCGGGAAGCGACACCGGCGGAAGGTGAGCCGGAAAAAGATCTCACCACCGTCTCGCACAAGGCGATGAAGATCGCATTTCGCACCGGCGGCGTCGTCGGCATGTTCACGGTAGGGCTCGGCCTCCTCGGCGCGTCCTGCGTGGTCCTCGTGTACGCGGCCGACGCGCCGAAGGTGCTGGAGGGCTTCGGCCTCGGGGCCGCGCTCATCGCCATGTTCATGCGTGTCGGCGGCGGCATCTTCACCAAGGCCGCCGACGTCGGCGCCGACCTGGTCGGCAAGGTCGAGCAGGGCATTCCGGAGGACGACCCGCGCAATGCCGCGACCATCGCCGACAACGTGGGCGACAACGTCGGCGACTGTGCGGGCATGGCGGCCGACCTCTTCGAGTCGTACGCCGTGACACTCGTCGCCGCGCTGATCCTCGGCAAGGCGGCGTTCGGCGACTCCGGACTCGCGTTCCCGCTGATCGTGCCCGCGATCGGCGTACTCACCGCGATGATCGGCATCTTCGCGGTGGCACCCCGCCGCAGCGACCGCAGCGGGATGTCCGCCATCAACCGCGGCTTCTTCATCTCCGCGGTGATCTCGCTGGTGCTCGTCGCCGTCGCCGTCTACGCCTACCTGCCGTCGTCGTACGCCGACCTCGAAGGGGTCACGGACACGGCGATCGCGGGCCACGACGGCGACCCACGGGTCCTCGCGGTCCTCGCGGTGGCCATCGGCATCGTGCTGGCCGCACTGATCCAGCAGCTGACCGGCTACTTCACCGAGACCACCCGGCGTCCCGTGAAGGACATCGGCAAGAGTTCGCTGACCGGCGCGGCCACCGTCGTCCTCGCCGGTATCTCCATCGGTCTCGAATCGGCCGTCTACACCGCCCTGTTGATCGGCCTCGGCGTGTACGGGGCATTCCTGCTCGGCGGTACGTCGATCATGCTCGCGCTGTTCGCGGTGGCGCTCGCCGGCACCGGTCTGCTCACCACGGTCGGCGTCATCGTCGCCATGGACACCTTCGGGCCGGTCTCCGACAACGCGCAGGGCATCGCCGAGATGTCCGGCGATGTCGAGGGCGCGGGCGCGCAGGTGCTCACCGACCTGGACGCCGTCGGCAACACCACCAAGGCCATCACCAAGGGCATCGCCATCGCCACGGCGGTACTCGCGGCCGCCGCGCTCTTCGGCTCGTATCGCGACGCGATCCTCACGGCCGCGAACGACGTCGGAGAGAAGGTCTCCGGCGAAGGCGCGCCGATGAACCTGATGATGGACATCTCGCAGCCCAACAACCTCGTCGGGCTCATCGCGGGCGCCGCGGTCGTCTTCCTCTTCTCGGGGCTGGCGATCAACGCGGTCTCGCGGTCGGCGGGCGCGGTGGTCTACGAGGTGCGGCGGCAGTTCCGCGAGCACCCCGGGATCATGGACTACAGCGAGAAGCCGGAGTACGGCCGGGTCGTCGACATCTGCACCAAGGACGCCCTGCGGGAGCTGGCCACGCCCGGCCTGCTCGCTGTCATGGCGCCCATCGCGATCGGGTTCACACTCGGGGTCGGCGCGCTGGGCGCCTATCTCGCCGGCGCGATCGGCACCGGGACGCTGATGGCGGTGTTCCTCGCCAACTCCGGCGGCGCGTGGGACAACGCCAAGAAGCTCGTCGAGGACGGCCATCACGGCGGCAAGGGCAGCGAGGCCCATGCCGCGACCGTCATCGGTGACACGGTGGGCGACCCGTTCAAGGACACCGCGGGACCGGCCATCAACCCGCTGCTGAAGGTGATGAACCTCGTCGCGCTGCTCATCGCGCCCGCGGTCGTCCAGTTCAGCTACGGCGAGGACAAGAGCGTCGGGCTGCGCGTCGCCATCGCGGTGGCCTCGATCGCCGTGATCGTCGGGGCGGTGTACGTGTCCAAGCGGCGCGGGATCGCCGTAGGTGACGAAGGCAACTCCGAGCGGGTGGCCAAGTCGGCGGATCCAGCGGTGGTTTCGTAGGCGGCCTTATCACCGGGCCTACGAGGGTCCAGCTCAAGGAGCGGGCGGGCGGCGCGTGTTGACGTGCCGGCCGCCCGCTTCCGTGTATGCGGATGTTTTTCGTGAGCCTTCTCTCTCTTGGTGCAAATGGCCGCAAAAGGGTGCGCGAGGGGTGCACGGAGGGTGCTCGGCACACAGGTGTCGCCCATCTGGCGTGTATGTTCCGGGGCCGAGAGCCATGGAAGGGACCAATCCGGTGAACAAGAAGCTCGCGGCCGCACTGTCCGGCGGTGCGGTACTGGTACTGGCGCTGTCCGGCTGCAGCGGCGACGACGAGACGAACGACAAGCTGAACTCCTGGGCCAAGGAGGTCTGCGACTCCGTGCAGCCGCAGATCAAGAAGATCGCGGCGGCCAACGCCTCGATCCAGAAGGAGACTTCGGACGACAGCGCACCGGCGGACGTGCAGAAGGCCGACTCCCAGGGCTTCCAGGACATCTCCGACGCGTACAAGGCGATGGCGACGGCCATTCGGACGGCCGGGGTGCCCGATGTCGAGGACGGCGAGAAGAAGCAGAAGGCCGCGGTCGCCGAGCTGAACCAGCTGTCGACCGCGTACGGCGAGCTGAAGAAGAAGTCGGACGCGCTGAACACGAAGGACCAGGCGAAGTTCGCGGACGGGCTCGAAGGGGTCGCCACCGAGCTGGAGAAGTTGAGCAAGACCGGGAGCAACGCGCTGAAGGAGCTGGAGAAGGGGGAGGTCGGGCAGGCGATGGCTGAGCAGCAGAGCTGCAAGTCCGCGACCACCTCCGGGGCGGTGTCCGCGCCGGCTTCGGCGACGAAGAGCTGAACGGGTTTGCTGGGCCGTGGGTGAGTGGACCGTTGGTCCGGCGGTCGGTGCTGGGCGGGGTGGTTTCCGCGGCTCGGCGGTACGAGGTGCCGCTGTGCCCACCCGTGCCGCCCCTGGCGGCACGATTGCCCGCAGCTACGACAGGCGGATGTACGACTGCCGCAGCCGGGTGGGCGCCGCCCCAGCGGCACGACTGCCCGCAGCTGAGTGGGGTCACGATGCGCGGCTACGCTGAGCGGTGTGAGTGACTCCAGGCTGTCTTCTCTGCCCTCTGTCGACCGGTCCGATGTCGCCGCTCGGTTGCGTGATGCGCTGCTCGGCGCGGACTTCACCGCCGATGGGCTTCTTGAATTGCTCGGCGCGTCCGCGTACGCGGCCCTGGCGCGGAGTGAGGTCGTGCCCGCGCTGAGGGCGACGCGGGGGGACACGGCGCTGGAGGCGCTCGTGCGGCTGTTTCTGCTGCAGCAGGCGGTCGCACGCGCGCGCGTGGAGGGTGTGCTGCCTGTTGACGCGTGCGTGGAGAGTGGGTGGCTCGTTCGCCTCGGTCCGGATGGAGACGAGGTCGCCGCCGCCGTCGACGTGCGGCCGTACGGCGGGCCCGGTGGTGAGGACTGGTTCATCGTCTCCGACCTGGGGTGCGCGGTCGGCGGGGCCGGGGGGATCGGGAGCCGGGACGAGGGCGTGGTGCTGGGAGTCGGTGGGGCGTCCACGACCCTCGCCGGGATCACCGTGCGGACGGCTGTCGGGTCCGCCCTCGACCTCGGGACCGGCTCCGGCATCCAGGCGCTGCACGCCGCACAGCACGCCACGCGCGTGACCGCGACCGATCTCAACCCGCGCGCGCTGCACATCACGGCGCTCACGCTGGCGCTCTCCGGCACACCGGCGGCCGATCTGCGCCAGGGCTCGCTCTTCGAGCCGGTCAGGGCGGACGAGACCTACGACCTCATCGTGTCGAATCCGCCGTTCGTGATCTCGCCCGGTGCCCGGCTGACGTACCGCGACGGCGGGATGGGCGGGGACGATCTGTGCCGCACGCTCGTTTCCCAGGCGGGGGAGCGGCTGAACGAGGGCGGGTTCGCGCAGTTCCTCGCCAACTGGCAGCACGTGGAGGGGGAGGACTGGCAGGAGCGGCTCAGGTCGTGGGTGCCGCGCGGGTGCGACGCGTGGATCGTGCAGCGGGAGGTCCAGGACGTCACGCAGTACGCGGAGTTGTGGCTGCGGGACGCTGGCGACCACCGCGGTGACGTGGACGAGTACCAGGCGCGGTACGACGCGTGGCTCGACGAGTTCGAGACGCGCAAGGTGAAGGGCGTCGGGTTCGGGTGGATCACGCTGCGGAAGTCGGCCGCCGCGGACTCCGAGCCCTCGATCACCGTCGAGGAGTGGCCGCATTCGATCGAACAGCCGCTCGGCGAGACCGTGCGGCAGCACTTCGCGCGCGTCGACTACCTGCGGGCCAACGACGACGCGGCACTCCTGGCCGCGCACTTCCGCCTTACCGCCGAGGTCGTCCAGGAGCAGGTCGGGCTGCCGGGTGCCGAGGACCCCGAGCATGTGGTGCTGCGTCAGAACCGGGGCATGCGCCGGGCCACGAAGGTGGACACGGTCGGTGCCGGCTTCGCCGGTGTGTGCGACGGCACGCTCAGCGCGGGGCGGATTCTGGACGCCATCGCCCAACTCGTCGGCGAGGACCCGGTGGCGCTGCGCGACCGGACGCCGGTCCAGATCCGGCTCCTCGTCGAACAAGGGTTCCTCGAACCGGCTTTGTGAGCGGCCGGCGCCGACGAGAAAGGGCCCGGCACCGGCGAGAGGGCCCCGCCCGGCTCGCGTGCCCGGTGACGATTTCCGTACCGTCCGGTGACGGTACTGGTACCCCGCGCGGCGCCCGTCCCCGTGACGTGCGGGGCGCATTCCCACCCCTGGGGCGCATGTGCCCCCTCTGCCTGGATTGGTCCGTAAAAGGGCTCCTGTCAGTGGTGCGTGCGAAGCTATTTTCAAGAGACGGATTCGACGTGTCCTCGGGGGAGGCACGCGCTGTCTCTGGGGGATCGGGGGATCGCGATGGCGGGGGATACGCCGGAGCAGGGCCAGGGAAGGGTCATCAACGGCCGGTACCGACTGCTGCGCACCCTGGGCGCGGGCGGCATGGGCCGGGTCTGGCTCGCGTACGACGAGGAGCTGGCCTGCGAGGTCTCCATGAAGGAGATCTCCCTGCCCGACGTCCCGCTGGACGCGACCGAGCCCGCCCAGCGCATCGCCCGGGCCCGCAGCGAGGCCCGGCACGCCGCGCGGCTGCGCGGACATCCGCATGTGGCGACAGTCCACGACGTGGTGCTCCACGACGGCCTGCCGTGGATCGTCATGGAGTACGTGCCGGACGCGATCGACCTCCAGGCCGTCGTACGGCAGCGGGGGCCGCTCCCGCCCGAGCAGGTCGCTCGGATCGGGCTCGCCGTCCTCGACGCGCTCACGGCGGGGCACCGGATCGGCATACTCCACCGGGATGTGAAACCGGCCAACATCCTGCTGGCGGCCGACGCCTCGGGCGACCTGTACGCGCGCGTGCTGCTCACCGACTACGGCATCGCGCTCCAGCCGGAGTCCCACGAGCCCCGACTCACCGCCACCGCCGGCATCCTCGGCACACCCGGGTACCTGGCGCCCGAGCGCGCGCGGGGCGAGCCGCCCACACCGGCCGCCGACATGTTCTCGCTCGGCGCCACGCTGTATGCGGCAGTCGAGGGGCGCGGCCCCTTCGACCGGCACGGCGAGTACGCGACGCTCACGGCCCTTCTCGGCGAGGAGCCGACGCCGCCCGTCCGCGCCGGTGAACTGGCACCCGTCCTGCACGGGTTGCTCATCAAGGACCCGGTGCGCCGGCTGTCGCCGGAGGCGGTGGCACGCGGACTGGAGCGGGTGGCCGACGCGGGCGGCGAATCGACCCCGCCGGGCTGGGGAGCCACCCCCGCGTCGGCGCCCGGGGGTTTCGGACCGGCTCCCGGTACTCCCGGCACGCCGGGTACGCCCGGCGGTCACGCGACCGCCGGAGCGCCCCCGGGGTACGTGGCGAGCGCGCCGCCCGGGTACGTGGCTGCCGGGCAGTACGGCCTCGGAGGCACGCCGAACACACCGGGGGCACCCCACACGCCGTACACGCCACAGACCCCGGGGGCCCCGCACACACCCGGTGCGCCCTCGGCGCCGAACACCCCGCACACCCCGGCGGGCGGCCCGCCCACCCCGGGTGCGGGTCCGGCCGCCCCGGCCGGGGCGCCGGGCGGTCCCTCGCCGTACGACCAGTGGCAGCAGAGGCAGCAGCCCCGAGGCCCGTACGACGGCTACCACCCGTACGGGGGTGGGCAGTCCACGCCCTACGGGAGTCCGGCGGGCGGTCAGGCCACGCCCTACGGAGGCGCCCCCGGCGGCCGGCCCACGCCGTACGGGAACAACGCCGGCGGCCAGGCACCGCCGTACAGCGGTGCCGCGGGCAACCAGTCCACGCCGTACGGCGGCGGTGTCGGTGGTCAGGCGTCGGCGTACGGCGGCACCGTGGGCAATCAGTCGCTGCCGTACGCGGCCGGCCCGTCGACGCCGTACGGGGGCGGTGGGGCTCATCCGCCGGGGAACGCGGGGTTTCCGACCATCACGGCCGGGGGGCCGCCGCCCGGTGGGGCGAAGCGGAAGACGCCTCCGGCGGCGATCGTCGCGATCGTGGTCGCCGTGCTGCTGGTGGCGGGCGGCGGGACCTGGGCCGCGGTGAACTTCACGAACGGTCCGGACCCCAAGCCCTCGGAGACCCCGGAGGCGCTCGTGTCGCCGCCGGGCTCCGAATACCCCTACGGCAAGCAGGCGGCCCTCAAGAAGGCGCTGGAGGTGGGGGACTGCGTCAAGGCGGTCTGGACGGGGACGGCGTTCAACTCGGTGCCCGACCTCGGCGTGGTGGACTGCGACGAGGACTGGCCGGACGGCCAGGTCGTGGCGATAGAGACGGCGTCGGACCACGCGGACGCCAAGGCCAGCGGCGCGCAGCGCTGCGGCAGCCAGGCCGACGCGATGGCCGAGGCCCTGCCCGACGCGGGCGTCTACGCGCTCGTCCCGACGAAGGACGGCTTCACCGCGGCCAAGGGCGGTACGGCGTGTCTCGTACTCGGCAAGCACGTCCCGATCGGCGGCGAGGTGGGCCGACTCCGTGACGTGGGCATGAATCTGTGGCCCACTCAGATGGCCGTCGGCGACTGCTGGGACTACACCACGAGGGAGGACGAGGGGTACGACGCCCCGCTGACCGACTGTGCCGAAGCGCACACCGACCAGGTCGTCGGATCGGTTCAGGCGCCCGACAACATGACCTTCGACGGCGCCCTCGCCGAAGGGGGAAAGCTGTGCACCAACAGGTTCGAGTCGAGTTGGGCGCCCGGCGCTGACCTGATCGTGTCGGGATGGGTGTCCGAAGAAAAGGAATGGGAGAAGGGCTTCAACAAGGTGGTGTGCACGGTGCGCAACGCCGACGCGTCCAGGACGACCGGGAAGATACCCACGCCCGGTTCGGTCTGAGGGTCGGACGCCTCGCGTTCACCTCGGGTTCGCGCGCCCGCTTCCCGTCCGTGCCAGCCTCCCGTCCCGAGGTACCGAGGGGTGGGAGGACGGGACATGGAGAGCGGACCGGCGATCTTCGTGGGGGTGGTGTTCGCCCTGTTCGGGGGCGGACTGCTGCTGTGGACCGCGACCCGGCTGCGCCAGGGCGAGCCGGTCGCCCAAGGGGTGCGTCCCGTGATGTCGGCGACGCTCGCGAGTGTCGCCGCGGTCACCGCCCTCGCGCTCGGCGCATGGTGCTTCGCGCAGCTCTGAGCGGGGTCGGGGAGTCGGCGCCGGAGAGTGTGCACGGTAACTGAGAGATGACCCTCCGCATCGGCCCGAACGTATCGCTCAACACGCCGGGCGGCAGGAATGGCGGTAGTCGGGTTACCGTTCGAGTGGCCGTTGCGGGCTTTTCCCGTTTGACACGGGGGCGGGATGTACCGTCACACTCCGCAGCGTCAGCATGACCCGACCCCCGGGCCGACCGCCGAGCCCCGTGCGAGGCAACGGGTCCCGGGGCCCCCGCCCCGGGACGCAAGCCTGGGGAGACCCAGCGTCGACCGGAGAGAAGAGCGAAGTTGTCCCCGACCAGCGAGACCGCGAAGGGCGGCCGCCGACTCGTCATCGTCGAGTCGCCTGCCAAGGCGAAGACGATCAAGGGCTATCTCGGCCCCGGCTACATCGTCGAGGCGAGCGTGGGGCACATCCGCGACCTTCCCAACGGCGCCGCGGAGGTGCCCGAGCAGTACACCGGCGAGGTGCGCCGCCTCGGCGTGGACGTCGAGCACGACTTCGCGCCCATCTATGTGGTCAACGCGGACAAGAAGGCGCAGGTCAGGAAGCTCAAGGACCTACTGAAGGAGTCCGACGAGCTCTTCCTCGCCACCGATGAGGACCGCGAGGGCGAGGCCATCGCCTGGCACCTCCAGGAGGTGCTCAAGCCCAAGGTCCCGGTCAAGCGGATGGTCTTCCACGAGATCACCAAGGCCGCGATCCAGGCCGCCGTCGCCAACCCGCGCGAGCTGAACCAGAAGCTGGTCGACGCCCAGGAGACCCGCCGCATCCTCGACCGCCTGTACGGCTACGAGGTCTCGCCGGTCCTGTGGAAGAAGGTCATGCCGCGGCTGTCGGCGGGCCGCGTCCAGTCCGTCGCGACCCGGCTCGTGGTGGAGCGGGAGCGGGAGCGGATCGCCTTCCGCTCGGCCGAGTACTGGGACCTGACCGGCACCTTCGCGACCGGCCGCGCCGGTGACGCCTCAGACCCGTCGTCGCTGGTCGCCCGTCTGCAGTCCGTCGACGGCCGCCGTGTCGCCCAGGGCCGCGACTTCGACTCGGTCGGGCAGCTCAAGGGCGCGAACGTCCTGCACCTGGACGAGGCAGACGCCCGCGCGCTGGCCGCCGCCCTGGAGAACACCCGGTTCTCGGTCCGGTCCGTCGAGTCCAAGCCGTACCGCCGCTCCCCGTACGCCCCCTTCCGTACGACGACGCTCCAGCAGGAGGCCTCGCGCAAGCTGGGCTTCGGGGCCAAGGCGACGATGCAGGTGGCGCAGAAGCTGTACGAGAACGGCTTCATCACCTATATGCGTACGGACTCCACGACGCTCAGCGAGACCGCCGTGGCCGCCGCCCGCGCCCAGGTCACGCAGCTGTACGGCGCCGACTACCTGCCGGCGCAGCCGCGTACGTACGCCGGGAAGGTCAAGAACGCGCAGGAGGCGCACGAGGCGATCCGACCCTCGGGTGATCGTTTCCGCACGCCCGCCGAGACCGGCCTGACCGGCGACCAGTTCAAGCTCTACGAGCTGATCTGGAAGCGGACGGTCGCCTCCCAGATGAAGGACGCGACGGGCAACAGCGTCACGGTGAAGATCGGTGGCACCGCCGCCGACGGCCGGGACGCCGAGTTCAGCGCCTCCGGCAAGACGATCACCTTCCACGGCTTCCTCAAGGCCTACGTCGAGGGCGCCGACGACCCGAACGCCGAGCTGGACGACCGCGAGCGCAGGCTGCCGCAGGTCAGCGAGGGCGACCCGCTCTCCGCCCAGGAGATCACGGTCGACGGGCACGCCACCAAGCCCCCGGCCCGCTACACCGAGGCGTCGCTGGTCAAGGAGCTCGAAGAGCGCGAGATCGGCCGCCCGTCGACGTACGCGTCGATCATCGGCACGATCCTCGACCGCGGGTACGTCTTCAAGAAGGGCACGGCCCTGGTGCCGTCCTTCCTGAGCTTCGCCGTGGTCAACCTCCTGGAGAAGCACTTCGGGCGGCTCGTCGACTACGACTTCACCGCCAAGATGGAGGACGACCTCGACCGCATCGCGCGCGGCGAGGCCCAGGCGGTGCCGTGGCTCAAGCGTTTCTACTTCGGTGAGAGCACGGGTGCAAACGGCACGGCGGCCGAGGCCGGCAACGGCGACGGGGACCACCTCGGCGGACTGAAGGAACTGGTCACCGACCTGGGCGCGATCGACGCCCGCGAGGTGTCGTCGTTCCCCGTCGGCGACGGCATCGTGCTGCGCGTCGGGCGCTACGGCCCGTACATCGAGCGCGGCGAGAAGGACTCCGAAGGGCACCAGCGGGCGGACGTGCCCGAGGACATGGCCCCGGACGAGCTGAGCATCGAACTCGCTGAGGAACTGCTGGCCAAGCCGAGCGGTGACTTCGAGCTCGGTGCCGACCCGGCGACGGGCCACCAGATCATCGCCCGCGACGGGCGTTACGGCCCGTACGTCACCGAGGTGCTCCCCGAGGGCACCCCGAAGACCGGCAAGAACGCGGTCAAGCCGCGTACGGCCTCGCTGTTCAAGTCGATGTCGTTGGACACGGTGACGCTGGCCGACGCGCTGAAGCTGATGTCGCTGCCGCGGATCGTCGGCGCCGACGCCGAGGGCCAGGAGATCACCGCGCAGAACGGGCGGTACGGGCCTTACCTGAAGAAGGGCACGGACTCGCGTTCGCTGCAGGCCGAGGACCAGCTCTTCACGATCACCCTCGAAGAGGCGCTGGCGATCTACGCCCAGCCCAAGCAGCGCGGGCGGGCCGCCGCCAAGCCGCCGCTGAAGGAGCTGGGCGACGACCCGGTCAGCGCGAAGCCGGTCGTGGTGAAGGACGGCCGCTTCGGGCCGTACGTCACCGACGGCGAGACCAACGCGACGCTGCGGTCCGAGGACAGCGTGGAGACCATCACGCCCGAGCGTGGGTTCGAGCTGCTCGCGGAGAAGCGGGCGAAGGCTCCCGCCAAGAAGACGGCGAAGAAGGCGCCCGCGAAGAAGGCGCCCGCGAAGAAGACGGCGACGAAGGCTGCCGCGGCGAAGAAGGCGGCGCCGGCCAAGACGACTGCCGCGAAGAAGACGGCTACTTCGAAGACTGCTGCGGCGAAGAAGACGGCTCCCGCGAAGAAGGTGGCCGCGAAGAAGGCTGCGGCGTCCGGAGAGAGCGCCTAGTAGCTCGGGGGTGCGGGTTCGTTCGGGGCTGCTGGTTGTGTGTGGCTGGTCGCGCAGATCCCCGCGCCCCTGGGTTGGCTGCTGTTCGGCGTGGCTGGAATCTTCACGTCTGTTTCGCTGAATGGGCACTATTTGCGCGACTTGGTGGTGCGGTGTGCGTGCGTTCGGGCGCTGCTTCGGAGTGTCGGTGGGTGCCGATAGGCTGAAAGCATGATGCGAGCCGAGCAGCCGACGGCCCATGACCCGGCCTCCGACGACGCCCTGGCGGCCGATTCCAGGGAGCGCGCCGTGCGGGCGCTGCTGCGCCGACCACAGCTGAAACGGTTGTGGGGCGCACAACTCGTGGGCGGTGTGGGCGATGTCCTCGCACTGTTCGTGCTGGTGCTCCTCGCCTTCCAGGCGGCGATCGCCGAGGGCTCCTTCGGAGGTGGATACCGGGGCGTCGCGCTCACCGTGGCGGCCGTCTTCGGTACGCGTGCCCTCGCGACGCTGCTCTTCGGCGCCGTACTCCTCGGGCCGCTCACCTCGCTGACCTCGCAGGAAGGGCCGCTCGACCGCCGCTGGACCATGGTCGGCGCGGACGGGCTGCGGGTCCTGCTGCTCATCGTCGCGCCCCTGTGGATCGACTGGACGCCGGACAACGCGCTCGCGGTGCTGCTGGTCACCGCGTTCGTGGCCGGAGTCGCCGAGCGGTTCTGGACGGTCTGCCGGGAGAGCGCGGCGCCCGCGCTGCTGCCCGCGCCGCCGCCGGAGGGCGCGACCGTACGGCCACTGCCGGACCACGTGGACGCGCTGCGGCGCCTGGCACTGCGTACGGGATTCGCGGCCGTGCCCCTCGCGGCCGCAGTCCTCGTCGTCGCCTCGCTGCTCAACAATCTGCTGGGCGCGGGCATCGACTGGTTCGGCCAGCACCAGGCCGCGCTCGCCTCGTACGTCGCCGCCGGGCTCTTCGCCGCCTCGCTGTCCCTGGTGACCTTCCTCGAGCTTCCCAAGACACGGACCCCGCGCGCGCGGTCGCCACTGGAGGGGCTGCGCAGGCCCAAGACCGGCACGGCTGTGGACAAGGGCCGTACGGGTGCGATCCCGCTTCTCGTGCCCGCGTGTGGGGCGGTGGCCGGTGCGGTCGCCGCCGCTGTCGCCGTCGCCGTGCTGCACGCCAAGGACCTGGGCGGCGGGCCGGTGATGTACGGGCTGTTCGTCGCCGCGCTGACGGGTGGTGTGGTCGTGGGGATCCGTCGGGCGCCGTCCGTGCTGCCCTCGCTGTCCCGGCGTCGGCTGCTCGCTCTCGCGATCGCCTTCACGGGCGTCGCGCTGCTCGCCGCCGGGCTGACGCCGGATGTCACGAGTGTGGTGCTGATCCTGGGGCTGGCCGGTGTCGGTGCGGGGATCGCCGCGAACACCGGGCACACGCTGCTCGACCAGGAGGCCGAGGACTTCCGGCGGGCGCGCACCACCGAGCATCTGCATGCCGTCGTACGGGTGTTCGTGGCGTTGGCGGCGCTCGTCGCTCCGCTGATCGCCGCCGTCATCGGGCCGCACCGGCTGGAGAGCGGCAAGTTCGTGTTCGCGCACGGGGGTGCGGCTTTCACGTTGATGCTGGTGGGGGCGCTGCTGCTGCCGGTTGCCGCACTGGTGCTCGCCAAGGTCGACGACCGGTCCGGGGTGCCGCTTCGGCAGGATCTGCGGGATGCGTTGCTGAAGGGCGACGATCCGGTTCAGGCGCCTGCCGAGACGGGGTTCTTCATCGCGCTGGAGGGCGGCGACGGGGCCGGGAAGTCCACTCAGGTCGAGGCGCTCGCCGAGTGGATCCGGGCCAAGGGGCACGAGGTCGTGGTGACGCGGGAGCCGGGGGCCACTCCGGTGGGGAAGCGGCTGCGGTCGATTTTGCTGGATGTTTCCTCAGCCGGGTTGTCCCATCGGGCCGAGGCGCTTCTTTACGCGGCGGATCGTGCCGAGCATGTGGACACCGTCGTGCGGCCCGCTTTGGAGCGGGGTGCGGTCGTTGTTTCGGATCGGTACATCGATTCGTCCGTGGCCTATCAGGGGGCCGGGCGGGATCTCTCGCCCACGGAGATCGCTCGGATCTCGCGGTGGGCGACCGATGGGCTCGTGCCTCATCTGACAGTGCTGCTGGATGTGTCGCCCGAGGCGGCGCGGGAGCGGTTCACCGAGGCGCCGGATCGGTTGGAGTCCGAGCCGGCCGAGTTCCATGAGCGGGTACGGGCGGGATTTCTGACGCTCGCTGCTGCGGATGCCGGGCGCTATCTGGTTGTTGACGCCGCGCAGGATCCTGAGGCGGTCACGACTGTGGTCCGGCATCGGCTCGATGTGATGCTGCCGCTGTCCGAGGCCGAGGTGAAGGCGCAGGAGGAGGCCCGGCGCAAGGCCGAGGAGGAAGCGCGGCGCAAGGCCGAGGAAGAGGCCGCGCGGAAGGCCGAGGAAGAGCGGCTGGAGCGGGAGCGTCAGGAAGAGCTCGCGCGGCTGCGGGCCGAGGAGGAGGAGCGCAAGCGGCGCGAGCTGGAGGAGGCTCAGCGGCGCGAGGCGGAGCGGCAGGCGGAGGAGGCCCGGCAGCGGGCCGAGGAAGCGCGTCGTCGTGCCGAGGAGGAGCAGGCGCGGCTCCTCGCGGAGGAGAAGGCCCGGGCCGAGGAGGAGGAGCGGCGGCGGGTCGAGGAGGAACGGCGTCGTCAGCAGGCCGCGGAGGAGCAGCGGCTGCGGGAGGAGGCGGAGGCGCGCCGCCTGGAGAAGCAGCGGAAGGCTGAGGAGGCGTTGCTTCGGGCCGAGGAGGCTCGGAGGGTGGCCGCCGCGGCGGAGGCTGAGCGGGCGGCTCGGGTTGAGGCGGAGAGGGTTACTGCTGAGCGGGCGGCTGCGGCTGAGCGCGCTGCGGCGGCTGAGCGGGATGCTCGGGCTGAGGCTGGGCGGGGTGCGGAGGCTGCGCGGGGGGCTGGGCACGAGCGCTCTGCTGGGGCCTCGAGGGATAGCGATGCCGCCACTGTGGCTACGCCGGTTGTGACGCCGACGAACGCGTCGGGTGGGCCGGTGGATGAGACGGCTGTGTTGCCTCCGGTGCGGGGGGACGGGCCGGGTGGGGCTGGTTCCTCGGGTTCGGCGGGTGCGGCGGGTTCGCCCGGCGGAGCGGGTGCGGCGAGCGCGTCGGGTGCGTCGGGTGCTGACTCCGAGACGACGGCGAAGTTGCCCAAGCCGCCGGTGCCGTCTTCGGGGGCGGCTTCGGAGGATGAGACCACGGTGTTGCCGCAGGTGCCTTCGGGGGCGGCCGATGAGACGGCTGTGCTGCCGCCGGTGCGGGACGATCGGGTGCCGCCGGGGTTCTTCCGGGACGAGCGGCCTGGGCCTGACGGGACGGAGGGGCGGACGCGAGAGCTTCCGCAGGTCGATGAGGAAGGGGCGCCGCGGCGGCGGCCTCGGTCGGACTGGGCCGAAGAGACGCCGTTGGACGATCTGCCCACGCTGGCTGACGAGCTGTTGGGTCCGCTTGGTGAGGACGATGCCGAGGACGGGCGGGGCTGGGGGCGGCGGCGCCGCTGAGTTGAGCCGCCGGGGCGCGGTCGGCTCGGTGGGTGGGTCGGGGCCGCGTGCCGCTGCGTCCGCCCGTCGCTCGGTGCGGTGTGCCTCCGGCGATCGGCTGGGTTACGTGCGGCTGCTTGTGGGTCGGGGCCGTGCCGGTGCGTCTGCCTTGCTTGGCGCCCTACTGCCCGGAGTGGACATCTCCGGGTTCTCCGGGCCGGGTTCTCCGGCCGCTGTAGGCGACGGGCGCGACGCACCGGCACGGACCTTTTCCGTGCGTGGGCGGCCGACCGTGCGTCGTGGCTGAGGGCTTGCATACGCCGGCGCACCTGCCCTGCCCAGCTGCGGGCCGTCGTGCCGCTGGGGGGCGCGGGTGGGCGCGGCGGCACTCTGCCGGCGCCGGTGGCGACAGACACCCACCACTGCCCGGCCCCAGCACCGGCCGCTTGAGGCCTGACACTGCTCCACTTCACCGGCGCCCGCTGTCGCCCCGGGCGTCGGCGTGGGTGAGGTGGGGTGATGGTCGTGCGCGGGCCGTGTTGTCGGTGGGGTCGCGCACAATGGGGCGCGGAGAGGTCTTGTGGGACGGAGGGTGGTGGGTCATGGCCGTGTGGGACGACCTGGTGGGGCAGGAGCGGCTGAGTGCGCAGCTTGATGCGGCTGCTCGGGACGCGGACGCGATCGTCACGGCGGCGATGACGGGGACCGCGCCTCCGGAGGCGTCGAAGATGACGCACGCGTGGTTGTTCACGGGGCCGCCGGGCTCGGGGCGGACGACGGCGGCGCGGGCGTTCGCGGCGGCGCTGCAGTGTGTGAGTCCGGACCGGGCACTCGGGGGGAGCCCTGGGTGCGGGTTCTGTGACGGGTGTCATACGGCGCTGGTGGGGACGCACGCGGATGTCAGCACTGTGGCGGCGGTGGGCACGCAGATTCTCGCCGATGACATGCGTGACACGGTGCGGAAGTCGTTCACCTCGCCGGCGAACGGGCGGTGGCAGGTGATCCTCGTCGAGGACGCCGAGCGGTTGAACGAGAAGTCGGCCAACGCGGTGCTCAAGGCCGTGGAGGAGCCCGCTCCGAGGACAGTGTGGATGCTGTGCGCGCCCTCGTTGGAGGACGTGCTGCCGACCATTCGGTCGCGGTGTCGGCATGTCGGACTGCTCACACCGTCGGTGGCCGCGGTCGCGGACATGCTCGTACGGCGGGAGGGCATTGAGCCGGAGGCGGCCGCGGTGGCTGCTCGGGCCACTCAGGGGCATATCGAGCGGGCCCGGCGGCTGGCCACCGATCCGCGGGCTCGGGAGCGGCGCGCCGCGGTGCTGAAGCTGCCGTTGCGGGTCGAGGACGTCGGGGGGTGTCTGAAGGCCGCGCAGGAGTTGGTGGACGCCGCTTCGGAAGAGTCGAAGCAGCTGGCCGAAGAGGTCGACACCAAGGAGACCGAGGAGCTGAAGGCGGCGCTGGGCGCGGTGCAGGGCGGGCGGATGCCGCGCGGTACGGCGGGGGTGATGAAGGATCTGGAGGACAAGCAGAAGCGGCGGCGTACGCGAGCGCAGCGGGACAGTCTGGATCTCGCTCTGACCGAGCTGACCGGGTTCTACCGGGATGTTCTGGCGCTGCAGTTGGGGTCTCGGGTCGCGCTCGCCAATGTCGAGGTGCGGGACAACGTGGAGCGGATGGCGCGAGGCGGCACGCCGGAGTCGACCTTGCGGCGGATCGATGCGATCGCGGCCTGCAGGGAGGCGTTGGAACGGAATGTGTCGCCCTTGCTGGCCGTGGAAGCCATGACGATGGCCCTGCGGGCCGGGTGACGTGACGGGGGACGGCGGGCGGTCCGTAGGAGTGAGTTGAGCGTTCGGTTGACTGTGTCACTCGTACGAGGAGCTTTTGTTGCCGTTCGTGATCGATTGATTGCTTTTGGTTACGCTCGCGAGATGCACACCAGGCGTACTTCCCGGCCTAATCGGTCCCTGCGGGTCGGCGGCGCGTTGCTCGCTGCTGCCGCGCTGCTCGCCTCGGGCTGCTCCTCCGGCGGTTCCGGTACGGCGGCCACGGTGGCGGACGGGGCGCCCGCCCTCGGCGCGCTGCCCCGTGCGACCCCGTCGGTGCTGGCCCCGTACTACGAGCAGAAGCTGGGCTGGCGCGGCTGCGAGACCCCCGGTTTCCAGTGCGCCACGATGAAGGCGCCCCTCGACTACGCGAAGCCGAGCGAGGGTGACATCAGGCTGGCCGTCTCGCGGAGGAAGGCGACCGGCCCCGGCGAGCGGCTCGGCTCGTTGCTGGTCAATCCGGGTGGGCCGGGCGGGTCGGCGGTCGGGTATGTGCAGGGGTACGCGGGCATCGGCTACCCGGCAACGGTGCGGGCGCGGTACGACATGGTGGCCGTCGACCCGCGGGGGGTGGCCGGCAGTGAGCCGGTCGAATGTCTCACCGGGCGCCAGATGGACAGGTACACGCAGACGGATCTCACCCCGGACGACACGGGGGAGACGGCTGAGCTGGTCGCCGCGTACAAGCGGTTCGCGGAGGGATGCGGGCAGCGGGCGCCGAAGGTGCTGCGGCATGTCTCCACGGTCGAGGCGGCCCGGGACATGGACATCCTGCGGGCCGTGCTGGGCGACGAGAAGCTGACGTACGTCGGCGCCTCGTACGGGACGTTCCTCGGGGCGACGTACGCGGGGCTGTTCCCCGAGCGCGTCGGCCGACTGGTGCTGGACGGCGCGCTGGACCCGTCGCTGCCCGCCCACCGGCTCAACCAGGAGCAGACGGCGGGTTTCGAGACGGCCTTCCAGTCCTTCGCGAAGGACTGTGTGGGGCGGAAGGACTGCGTGCTGGGGAGTACGCCCACGCAGCTCGCCGAGAACCTTCGCGCGCTCTTCGAGCGGCTGGACGCGCGGCCCCTCTCGACCGGTGACGCCGACGGCCGGCAGCTCGGCGAGTCCCTGGCGACGACGGGCGTGATCGCGGCGATGTACGACGAGGGGGCTTGGCCCCGGCTGCGCCAGGCGCTCAGCGAGGCGGTCAGGAAGGACGACGGCGCCGGTCTGCTCGCCCTCTCGGACAGCTACTTCGAACGCGGCCGCGACGGCACCTACTCCAACCTGATGTACGCCAACGCCGCCGTGAACTGCCTCGATCTCCCGGCTGCCTACAACACCCCCGAAGAGGTCGAACGGGCCCTCCCCGAGTTCGAGAAGGCCTCCCCGGTCTTCGGCCGGGCCCTCGCGTGGGCATCCTTGAACTGCGCGTACTGGCCGGTCAAGCCGACGGGCGGACCGCACCGCATCGAGGCGAAGGGCGCCGTTCCGATCGTCGTCGTCGGCACCACACGCGACCCCGCCACCCCCTACCGCTGGGCCCAGGCACTCGCGTCCCAGCTCTCCTCCGCCCGCCTCCTCACGTACGACGGCGACGGCCACACCGCCTACGGTCGGGGCAGCGCCTGCGTGGACTCCGCGATCAACGCCTACCTCCTCCGCGGCACACCCCCAACCGACGGAAAGCGCTGCTCGGCGTCCTGACCGACGGTCCGGGCGACGGCCGGTCGGCCGCTCTCCGGGGTGGCCGGACCCTTGGTCCGGAGCACCCCGGGAAACTGTGTAGACTTACCGACGTTGCTGATCGCACCATAGTGCGGACAGCGCGCCGCCTTAGCTCAGATGGCCAGAGCAACGCACTCGTAATGCGTAGGTCTCGGGTTCGAATCCCGAAGGCGGCTCTGTAGTGAACCCCAGGTCAAGCCTTTGACCTGGGGTTTCTTGTTTTGGATGACCTTGAAATCGACCCAAGTTGCGCCTCTGGGGTCTGTGCATCGTAATGCGTGGGTCGGGGGTTTGGTTTCTGTGACCGTGTAGACGGCCTGAGCCTCTGAACTGGTCTTTTGCTCATCTGGGAGGGGCGGGTCAGGTATACGCGATGAGGTTCGGTGGACAACCGGTGGACAGGTATGCCTGACGCTCCATCAGTAGTCTGCAGTTGCACCTGGACCGGTGGGTGAAAGTACGACCGTCTTCGATGCGGCGACGGAAGCAGCGGGACTGTCAGGTCCGGACAATTTCAGGTCGGACACGGTCAGCTACCCGTCTGCGATGCCGTCGTATGAGGGATAGCGTCCTCGGGCTCGTAGTGGCCGTTCCAGTTCGAGCTGCGCAAGGAGCCGGAGGCGCCCGCACATGCTGTGCTGTTCTGCGCCAGTCCGTGCCGAACCTTGGCGGGCCACCGCGTCGACGACCGTTGGCAGGAGGGGCGCACGTCCTTCGCGCCGAAGCGGATGATGAAGGTCAGCCGTCCGGGAACGTCCTCCGGAGGCAACGTTGGCCCCAGCCTGACAGCGATGGGTTGTGCACAGCGTGCGTGAGGCCGGCGTGGGCGCCGTCCTGCCGGTGCGTCGGCTCTCCGGTCACGGTCCGGCCGAAGTGGGCGGATCCGTTGTATCCGCCGCGCGCGTCCTCCCGCGCCAAGGGTTGCTCATGGGCATGAGCGGTGCGTGCGGTGGAGGGCTGTGGGGCGGCCCAGTCTCGAAATGCCCTTGATCCGGTAAAGGGAGTCTCATACGTTTCTTTGGCCACTGCTGTACGGCATGGCCACATCAATTTCGTAGCGGGCTCTGGGGAGAGCCTGGAGGGGGACAAGGGTATGACCAACCCTTGGTTTCGGGGGCTTCGTGCTGCCCGGACGCTCGGCGTGCTGCTTGGCGGCGCCGTCGTCCTGGGCTCGTTGCCCGCCGTCACCGGTCCGGCCACCGCGGCCGGCAGCACACCGCCTGCCTCGACCGAGGCAGGCGCGTTCGCACTGGCCGCTGAGACCGGCGAACCAGTGGAGATCATTCAGCAGCGTACCGAGGACGAGCTCGTCTTCGCCAACCCGGACGGCTCGTTGACCAGCGAGACCAGTGTCCAGCCGCAGCGGGTGGAGCGTCCCGACGGCAGCTGGGAGAAGGCGGACGCGACCCTGGAGCGCCGCCCGGACGGCACGGTCGGTCCCAAGGCCGCCGTCGTCGACCTCACCTTCGCGAAGGCCGGCTCGTCCGACTTCGTCACACTCGGCGAGGAGGGCAAGTCCTTCACACTGAGCTGGCCCACACCGCTGCCCGAGCCGGTCCTGTCCGGGGACACCGCCGAGTACCGCGAGGTGCTCCCCGGCGTGGATCTGCTGGCCAGCGCCTCCGTCACCGGCTACTCGTACGTCCTGGAGGTAAAGACGCCCGAGGCGGCCCGCAGCTCTGAACTGGCCGAACTACGGCTGCCCGTACGGGCGGAGGGCCTCGACCTCGGCACCGGCCCGACCGGTGGCCTCCAGGCCGTGGACGCCTCCGGCGAGCGCGTCTTCGGCGGCCAGGCGCCCAAGATGTGGGACTCCGCAGACTCCGGCGACGAGGTCCCGGCGGACGCTGTGCCCGCCTCCGGGGCCCAGACCCTGCCGCAGGAGGCGCCGGACGCTGCGGCCAAGGTCGCCGACATGGCCCTCGACGTCTCCGAGACGGCTGTCACCGTCGAGCCCGACCGTGCCCTGCTCACCGCCGCCGACACCGACTTCCCGGTCTACATCGACCCCGAGGCCGGCATGTCCAAGAGCGAGTGGCTGTACGTGTCCAGCGCCAACCCGAGCACCGAGTTCCACAAGTTCAAGAAGGACGAGGGCGTCGGCCGCTGCTCGGCCGACACCATCGGCGGCATCTACTACGTGTGCAGCGGCTCGCCGTACACGAACCGGATGTACTTCCAGTTCGCCACGAAGGGCTGGAAGAACCGGACGATCTCCAAGGCGGTCTTCGAGGTCTACGAGACCTTCTCCTTCTCCTGCACCAAGAGCACCGTCAACCTGCACATGGTCGCCGAGGGCGGTGTCGATTCAGCCACCAACTGGAACAACCGGCCCAAGGACGGCGACCTGCTGGTCGACAAGAACGTCGCCTACGGCCGGGGCGACAGCTGCAGCCCGGACGCGCCGCCCAGCTGGGTCGACTTCGCGGACAACGCCGACGAGAGCAACGAGAACCTCACCGCCTCCGTCCGCAAGAAGGCCGCCGGCGAGGACCCGATCGCCTTCTCGCTGCGGGCCGCCGACGAGGACGACCCGAACTCCTGGAAGCGGTTCCGGGGTGACAACGCCAAGCTCGTCGTCACGTACAACACCCGTCCGAACAAGCCCACCGGGGAGAAGCTGAGCAACCCGGAGGAGAAGACCTGCACGACCGACAACACCAAGCGGCCGTGGATCCGGGACGCGACCCCGGCCGTGTCCGTCACCGGCACGGACGCTGACTCGCACACCGACGGCACCGGCCAGAACCTCACTGCGACCTTCCGGGTGTGGGACCAGGTCGACGGCCGGCCCATGGTCTACGAGGGCAAGGACGGACCGCAGAACGAGGGCAAGTTCGAGCGGGGGATTCCGGTCCGGGAGCTGAAGCACGGCCACGGCTACAAGTGGCACGCCCAGACCTACGACGGCTCCACCGGCAAGCTGAAGGACTCCGGTTACTCCGAGTGGTCCGACTGGTGCGAGTTCGTGGTGGATGTGGAGCGGCCCGATACCAAGCCGCGGGTCGAACCCGTCACGGACGAGGCGGACCTGCCGGCGGGGGCCAGGCGGCACTTCACCCTCTCCGCGAACGGCAACTCCGACTCGGTCTTCAAGAACGACGTCGAGTTCTACGAGTGGGACCTCGGCAACGACACTCCGGCCCGCAAGGCCATCCCGGCCTCCCTCGGCGGCAGGGCGACCATCGAGGTGCCGACCAGTACCTTCGGTCCTAACGTGCTCTACGTTCGCAGCGTCGACCAGGCGGGCAACCGGGGGCCGCTGGAGAAGTACTTCTTCACCGTCGACCGCGCCTGCGCCGACGTCCTAGCCGACACCTGCGCCGCCGCCGTCTACGGCCTCGACCAGACCTCCGGCACTACCGCCCCCGATACCTCCGGCCATGACCGGGATCTGACCGTGAAGGGCGCCGACTGGGTCGCGGGCAACAACTCCGCGAAGGACCCGGCCGACAAGGCGCTGCGCTTCAACGGCACCACCGACCATGCCACCGCGGTGTCCGCCGTGCACACCGGTCAGGCGTTCACCGTCTCGGCGTGGGTGCGGCCCACGTCGCTGGCCAAGAACATCTCGGTGATCAGCCAGGTGGGAAGCCAGGGCAACGGCTTCAACCTTTACTACTCCACCGCCTACAAGCGCTGGATCTTCGGCCGGCACATCAGCGACACGGCGGACTCCGACGTCGTCCGCGCCATGGCGGCGAGCGAGCGCCCCGCGACCGTGAACAAGTGGGTCCATCTGGCCGGTACGTACGACCCGGTGGCGCGGAAGTTCACGCTCTTCGTCGACGGCGAGGAGCAGGGCAGCGCCACCGTCACCGACGTCTGGAACGCCACGAAGGGTCTCAACATCGGCCGCGCCCAGTACGGCGCTGACTGGTCCGACGCGTTCGCCGGTGACATCGACGACGTGCGCCTCGTCCCCGGCCTGCTGTCGGGGACGGAGATCTTCCGGCTCGCGAACAACTGACGACCTCTGATGACGTCTCACGACGTCTGACAACCGCTGACGACTCCTGACCCGAGCCGTCCACCCGGGTGCCCGGACCATCGGGCACCCGGGCACTTTCCACACCCATACGGGAGGGGGAGCGCGCGTGCGCGCATCTCGCAGACACAGAACACACCCCTGGGCCAAAGCCCTCGGTGTCACCCTCACATCAGCCCTGACCATCACCCTGCTCCAGGGCACCCCGGCTCTCGGTGACGACCCCGACGAGGCACGGGAGAAGCGGCGTCCGAAGACCCAGGACGTCGCCTCCACCCCGGTCGTCGAACAGGACGGCCAGGCCACCCCGCTCAAGCACACCAAGGCGTACGGCAAACCGCTGAACCTCAAGGCCACCTGGCCGAAGGCGGGCAGCGCGACGGTCGATCTCGCGAACTCCAAGAAGCGCGGGGCGCTGTCGAGTGCCAAGGCGAGCTCGCTCCCGGTCCGTGTCGGCCCGCCCAAAGGCATGACCCGTTCCACGATGGCGGCCGCCACGCCCACCCGCGCCAAGGTGGACGTCCTCAGCCACGCCGCCGCCCAGAAGGCGGGCATCGACGGCCTGTTGCTCAAGGTGGCCCGGGCCGACAGCCGCACCACGAACGGCAAGGTCTCCGTCGAGGTCGACTACGCCGCCTTCGCCCAGGCCTACGGCGGCGACTGGGCCCAGCGACTGCGCCTGGTCGAACTTCCCGCCTGCGCGCTGACCACGCCCAAGGCGGCCAAGTGCCAGAGCGTCACCCCGCTGAAGACCGACAACGACGTCCGTGACCAGCGGCTCACCGCCGATGTGGCGGCGCTGTCCGCTGCCAAGGCTCCGCTGCTGGCGGTCGCCGCCGGACCTGCGGGCGGTTCGGGTTCGTACGCCGCGACCTCGCTGGCCCCCTCGGCCTCCTGGCAGGTCGCCGGCCAGACCGGCGGCTTCACCTGGCAGTACCCGCTGCGTGTCCCGCCAGCCGTCGCGGGGCCCTCCCCGCAGCTGGGCCTCGGCTACAACTCGGCATCCACGGACGGCCGTACGGCCTCCAGCAACAACCAGACCTCCTGGGTCGGCGAGGGCTTCGACCTGAGCGCCGGTTACATCGAGCGCTCGTACCGCTCCTGCACGGAGGACGGCCACGACGAGGCCGGGTCGCAGAAGTACGACCTGTGCTGGCACTCCGACAACGCCACCATGAACTTCGGCGGCCGGGCCGGTGAGCTGGTCAAGAAGGGCGAGAACGAGTGGCGGCTGAAGCAGGACGACGGCACCCGGATCGAGCGTAAGTACGACGGCTTCAACTCCGACAACAACGACGAGTACTGGGTCGTCACCACCACCGACGGCACCCGCTACCACTTCGGCAAGGGCAAGCGCGAGTCGGAGGCCGCCGATACTGAGGGCACCGGCGCCACCTTCGAGGTCCCGGTCTTCGGCGACGACAAGGACGAGCCCTGCCACGCTGACACTTTCAAGGACTCCCGCTGTCAGCAGGCCTGGCGCTGGAACCTGGACTACGTCGTCGACGTGCACGGCAACACGATGACGTACTACTACGGCACCGAGACCAACAAGTACGACAGCGTGCGCGGTGACAAGGTCGTCTCCTACGATCGCGGCGGCTGGCTCAAGCGGATCGAGTACGGCGAGCAGGCGGGCAAGGAGAACACGACCACCGCGCCCTCGCAGGTCGTTTTCGACGTCGCCGAGCGCTGCACCGGCGCCGCCGCCGACTGTGAGCCGGGCGATCTGAAGGAGTCCACCGCCAAGCGCTGGCCGGACGTCCCGTTCGAGCAGATCTGCACCTCCGACACCGAGTGCAAGGACCAGTGGTCCCCGACCTTCTTCTCCCGCAAGCGCCTGGCGAAGGTCACCACGCAGGTACTGGGCTCGGACGGCAAGACGTACGGGGACGTCGACGAGTGGGAGCTGGCGCACAAGTACCAGAGCGCCGACACCACCCACGCACCTGCCCTGTGGCTGGAGTCGGTCACCCACTCCGGCAAGGACGGTGCGCACAAGCTCCCGAAGGTCACCTTCTATGAGCGGCAGGACGCCAACCGCGTCGACACCGACTCCGACGACCGCCTGCCGATGTACAAGTGGCGCATCCGGGCGATCCAGTCGGAGACGGGCGGCACGATCTCGGTCAACTACAAGCCCACCGAGTGCACCCCCTCCAACCTCCCCACCCCCGAGACCAACACCAAGCGCTGCATGCCGTCCTTCTGGTCGAAGGAGGGCACGGTCGGGGAGAAGGAGGACTGGTTCCACAAGTTCGTCGTCGACACGGTGATCGAGGACGAGGTCACCGTCACCGGCCCCAACAAGGTCACCTCCTACGACTACTCCGGTGCCGCCTGGGCCTTCGACGACAGCGAACTGGTCAAGACCAAGAAGAAGACCTGGAACCAGTGGCGCGGCTACCGCACCGTCACCATGAAGACGGGCGAGGCGGGCAGCAAGCAGCTGCGTACCGAGACCACCTACCTCCAGGGTATGGACGGCGACCGGGAGAAGGAGTCCGGCGGGACGAAGTCGGTCACGGTCACCGCCTCCGACGGCACGAAGATCCGTGACGACGCCCGCCACCAGGGCTTCGTCGTGGAGCAGCGCAGCTTCAACGGCGATACGGAGATCACCGGTTCGGTGAGCACCCCGTGGAAGTCCGAGCCCACTGCGACGGAGGGCAAGGACGACGCGAGCTTCGCCGCCGTCAAGTCGGTGAAGACCCGCACCGCCCTCGACGACGGCAAGGTCCGCCGCGCCGCCATCGAGCACTTCTACGACTCGTACGGCATGCTGGTCCGCTCCTCAGACTCCGGCGACCTGGCGGTCGAGGACGACGACACCTGCACGACGAACGCGTACAACCGCAACACCGACGCCAACCTGCTCACACTGCTGAAGCGCGTCACCGTCGTACCCGTGAACTGTGACGACGGCGCGCCCACGTCCTTCAAGGGCGAGGCGATCTCCGACGTCCGCACCTGGTACGACAACCGCGACACCTACGGCACCACACCCACCAAGGGCGACGTGGTCCGCAGCGAGAAGGTCAAGGGCTACACGGCCGACGGCACCCCGCAGTACGTGACCACGTCGACCGCCAAGTACGACGCGCACGGCCGTGTCGTGGAATCCGCTGACCAGGCGGGCAACGCGACGAAGACGACGTACACGCCGACCACCGGTGGCCCGGTGACCGGGATGAAGGTCGAGGACCCGCTCGGCAATACCACCACCTCCACGGTCGACCGGCGCTGGGGCTTGGTCACCGCCACGGTCGACGCCAACAAGCAGCGCACCGACCTGGAGTACGACGCCCTCGGCCGCCTGCTGAAGGTCTGGCTCCCGGGCCGCGCCAAGGCCACGGACACCCCGAGCCTCGAATACGCCTACCTGATCCGCAACAACGCTCCCGTCGTCACCACGACGAAGTCGCTGTTGCCGAACGGCTCGGTGGCCACCAGCCACCAGTTGTCCGACGGCCTGCTGCGGCCCCGCCAGACCCAGACCCCGGCTGCCAACTCGGGACGGGTCATCACGACCACCGAGTACGACAGCCGCGGCCTGGCGGTCAAGGAGATCGGCCCCTTCTACAACACGGCGGCCGTCGGCACGACCTTCGTGAACGTCGCCGACGCCTCAGAGGGCACGCCCCGGGAGACGGAGACGGTCTACGACTCGGCGGGCCGGGCGACCGACTCGATCTTCCGCGTGGCCGGCACCGAGAAGTGGCGCACCAAGACCGCGTACCACGGCGACCACACGACGATCGACCCACCGGCGGGCGGCACACCCACCGCGACGTACACCGACGCACAGGGCCAGACGACCAAGGTCCTGGAGTTCAAGGCGTCGTCTCCCACGGGCGCGGCGGACACGACGTCGTACGACTACGACGCGGCGGGCCGCCTCACCGAGGTCAAGGATCAGTCGGGCAACCTCTGGGCGTACGACTACGACGTACGCGGCCGTCAGACCAAGTCCGTCGACCCGGACGCGGGCACGACGTCGGTGACGTACAACGACCTCGACCAGCTGAAGTCGTTCCGTAATCAGCGCGGGGGCACCCTCACCTACAACTACGACAAGCTGGGCCGCCAGCGCTCGCTCTACAACGGCGACAAGAAGCTGACGACCTGGGAGTACGACAGCGCGACTGTCCCCAACGGCAAGGGGCGTCTGGCCTCGGCCACCAAGTGGGTGGGCGGCGATGCCTATTCGAACGCGGTCGACGCCTATGACGTGGCGGGCCGCCCGACGAAGATCTCGGTGACGATCCCGGCCGCCGAGGGCAAGCTGGCCGGCACCTACTCCTCGACGGCGTCGTACAAGCCGGACGGTTCGATCGACGAGGTCGGCGTCCCGGCGGCCGGTGGGCTCCCGGCGGAGACGATCACCACGGGCTACACGGCGACCGGCCTGCCGTCCTTCACCCTGGGCAACTCGACGGACTACGCCCGCGAGACCCGCTACTCCAACTACGGCGAGATGCTCCAGCTCACCCTGGGCACCGCCAGCGCGGACAAGTACACCTGGCTCACCAATACCTACGAGGAGGGCACCCGGCGCCTGGAGCGCGCCCGCATCGACCGGGAGATCGTCAAGACCCCCGACTCCGACACCACCTACGGCTACGACGCCACCGGCAACATCCAGAAGATCGCGGACGCCCCCGAGGGCAAGCAGCCGGACGTCCAGTGCTTCACCTACGACTACCTGCGCCGCCTCACGGACGCGTGGACCCAGACGACGACCGCCTGCGCACCCAGCGCCGGTGAGGCAACCGTGGGCGGTCCGGCCCCGTACAGGCACTCCTACGCGTACGACGCGGCGGGTAACCGCACCGGCGAGGTCCGCCACGCCACCGGCACGACCGGGGACGCGGCGATCACGCAGACGACGACGTATGTGCCGAAGGCCCAGGACATCAAGGGCGGCACGCATGTCCACGCGCTGAAGTCGGCGGAGGTGCGTACCACCACCGCGGGTAAGGAGGTGACGGCAGCTCAGACCTTCCAGTACGACGAGGCGGGCAACACCGTCCGTCGCACCAAGGCGGCGACGGACCTTTCTCCGGCGGTCGACCAGAAGCTGGACTGGGACGAGGAGGGCCGCCTGAGCGCGGTCACCCCGTACCTGTCCGGTGACAACCTGGACGAGGCCAACAAGACCTCGTACGTGTACGGCCCGGACGGAAGCCGCCTGCTCCGCAAGGAGAAGGGCGCGGTCACGCTGTACCTCGGCAGCCAGGAGATCCGCCTCGACACGGTGAAGAACACCCTGTCGGGCACGCGCTACTACTCCCACGCCGGCAAGAAGATCGCCGTACGGACGTCGGCCGGAGTGACCTGGCTGGTCGGCGGCCAGAACGGCACCGCGGAGATCGCCATCAAGGCGGCGGACTCGGCGATCACCCAGCGCCGCACCTTGCCGTTCGGTGAGGTGCGCGGGGCGAAGCCGACGGCGGGCGCGTGGCCGGGTGACAAGTCCTTCGTGGGCGGCACGGCGGACGCGACGACGGGGATGATCCAACTCGGCGCCCGCGCGTACGACCCGGCGACGGGGCGGTTCCTGTCCGCCGACCCGCTCTTGAATGTGGGCGACCCGCAGCACCTCAACGCCTACGCGTACGGCCGTAACAACCCGCTGGCCTTCCCGGACCCGACGGGTCTGTACTGGGGCGAGTCCTGGATCAGCCCGATCGGCCATGGCGCGTTGGACGTCGTGGGTCTGGTCCCCGGCTTCGGCGAGCCGGCCGACCTGCTGAACGGTCTGTGGTACACGGCTGAGGGCAACTACATCGACGCGGGCCTGGCCTACGCCTCGGCGATCCCGATCGCGGGCTATGCGGCGAGTGCGGCGAAGGGCGCGCGATACGTCAACAAGGCGGTGGACGCGGCTGACACGGCGACGGACGCCACCAAGGCGACTGAGAAGACCCAGGACGCGGTCGACGCGGCCGACAAGGTCACCCCGCCGGTCACTCCGAAGCCGAAGGAGAAGCCCGCCCCGGCACCTCCGGCCAAGGCAAAGGAGGCTCCCCAGGCCAAGAAGGGCGACTCCGGTGGGAAGAAGGGCGACGGCGCGGAGAAGAAGTCCGACACCGGAGGGGGCAAAGACTCGGACGCACCCGCACAGGGTGGCTCCTGCAAGACGGACAACAGTTTTACCCCCAGCACGCTCGTCCTGATGGCGGACGGCTCCACCAAGCCGATCGAGGACGTTGAGATCGGCGACAAGGTTCTGGCGTCGGACCCCGAGACCGGCGAGACGACCGCCGAAACGGTCACCGCCGAGATCAGGGGCGAGGGCGTCAAGCACCTGGTCGAGCTAACTATCGATACGGACGGCGACACAGGCACGTCCACGGACACGATCACCGCGACCGACGGACATCCCTTCTGGGTGCCGGAAGTCGGCGCATGGGTCGATGCCACCGACTTGAAGAGTGGCCAGTGGCTGCGCACTGGTGAGGGCACGCTCGTTCAAATCACGGCAGTCAACCGTTGGACGGCGACGGACCAGACAGTCCACAACCTGACTGTTGCCGACCTGCACACGTACTTCGTGCTGGCGGGTGCGACTCCGGTCCTGGTCCACAACTGCGGCGGCGAGATCGACTACGGATCGATAGATGCGGACGGTCGCCGGTCAGGGGTCGTCGCGATCGTCACTCCCTCGATGCTGAGCACCGGGACCAAGGCGGCTCGCAGGATGGGGGACGATCTGCCGGGCTTTGTGAGCGGAGCCAACGGAGACGCTCGCGGGCATCTTCTGCCGAGGGCCCTTGGGGGATCAGGGACCACGAAGGAGAACATCGTCCGAACGACTGAATCCATCGACAACGGCGTCATGAATGAGTTCGAGAAGAAGATCGCGGCTTATGTCGGATCAGGAAACGGGCACACCATCATGTACTCGGCGACACCGCACTATCGCCCGGGCAGCAATGTTGCCCATGCGGTGACGATCGAGGCATTCGACGACGCCGGTTGGTACATGGGGCAGACGTTCAAACAGTGACAACGAACCGATGAACGTTGTGGGGGTGGGACCGCTTTGTCGGCCCACCCCCACCTGCTTATCTCAGTTCTTCCACTTGTAAGATCCAGGTGACGTCTCCATGACCTCTATGGGCCACGTTTTCACTACTTCCTCGAGGAGTCTCCGCTGGTCCTGAACCCATCCGGGATGCAGGGCCATGGGAATAGAGGCTTTCGCGCTGGAATCCGAGGTGTCTTCGATGACAATAGTTGAGTCGTCATTGTCGCTTCTCGCGCATTCGATTCTGATCGTGGGCCCGTTGCCCATGTCCAGCCATTCGGCGTCCTGGCCGTTTTCGAGCGAGTTCAGAGCCGAGGACCACTGCTCCAGATTAGAGAGGAGGAAATAGACACGGCAACGGCCGCTGATGAAATTGGTGCCCACGATTACTTCGGCTACCATCAGATCGTGCGCCGGTAGGATTCCGGGTGTTTGGCGGCCCAGGAGATGCAGTCGGACGCTGTTGCTGCTGTCGGACAGGTTGATTAGGTCCATTTCACCCTTCTCGTATGCCAGGGGGCACTCGTGGCTGTGCCGGGATCTGTTCATGTCTGTTTGACAGGTCAGTCGTGACCAGGCGTGAATTACATGAAAGCATCTTCTTGCGGGTGAGGGAATAGCTCTTCGTTGCTTACGGGTAGAATAGATTGATGCCGGGGGTGGTCTCGGTGTAGAGGTATTGAACTGGATCCACCGCGTGAATTCTGCGACGAATTACACGAGGAGCCTCAGGACGTGGCAGGCAGCGGCTAGGCTGAGTGCTACGGAAAGGCCTCCGTTGAGCAACCCGCCGGTGGATGGCTTGTGGAAGCCCCACAGTGACCTCCACTCGTCCGTCCGACCGGTCGACAGTATCGTCGGCAGCCCGGCAGCAGTCTCATGGGTCGGTCGGCGAGAGCCTGACCGGTGGACAGCCGGTGGACAGACGCCTTTGGACGGTGCGTCACGGGGTAGCATGAGTCAACCTGCTGGACGTGCTCTGATCTGGAAAAACGTCACCACGCAGCACGGCGAGACACCAGGCAACATGATCGCTCACGGTCTCGTAATGCGTAGGTCTCGGGTTCGAATCCCGAAGGCGGCTCCATGGTGAACCCCAGGTCAGGCCTCTGACCTGGGGTTTTATGTTTCAGATGACCTTGGAATGTGGGTCAATCGGGCATGTGCGATCTACGCATCGTAATGCGTAGGTCGAAGGTGTGATTTCTGTGTTGACGCAAAAGAACTAAGCCTCTGACCTGGTCTTTTGTCTGTTTGGGAGACGTGGATCAAGTTCGCGCGAAGGGCCCGGTGGACAACCGGTGGACAGGCGTGCGTGACACTCCATCAGGGGTCTGTCGCTGCCCGTCGGGCGACGGATGAAATGCACCGGTCTCCGACGGGGCGATCGATGTCGTCGGGACTGTCGGGTCCTGACAGATCTTCCGTCCGCCTTGGATGCTTGTCTTACCGACGCGGATGCCAGCTGCCGCTCGGACATGTCGCCCGGTCTTCCACCGCACCAGTCGACCGGCCCCGGACCAGTCTCGGCTCCCCCGTTTTTTCGCGCGGATGTGGGAGCCGTTCACGCGCGCGGGACCAGTCGAGTTCGCCGGCCGCGTTGAGATCAGAGAGCGGGTTGCGGTGTACCTGGTCGAGGACCACGCCGCTGATGTCCTGGCCTGCTTGGGCGACTTGCTTGCCTATGCGCCGACAACCCGGGCATCGAGGCGAGGGTGCGCTGGATGGTGATGCCGGTCCGCTTTCGTGGCCATCGACTCCGGCCGGTGGTAGCGGAATCGACGGTCGGGAAAACCACTTTTTCTCCTCTTCCTCGACATGGTGGCGCACGTTCTCCATGAGAACGCTCATCTTGGCGTCGAACCGCTCGTCGGCCGGGTCGAGGCCCTTGAGTTCGGAGAGCAGACCCGCGCGCTGCAACCGGCTGGTCAGGCGGGTTCGCGGCCAAGCAGTGTGGCGCGCCGGTAGTACTCGTACAGCCCGTCGAAGAGCGGCTTGGTGACGGTCATGGTGTGCTTGTCGTCGCCGATCATGGACAGGCCGCGCAGGACGATGTCCAGGCCGAGGGCTTCGGGGGCGTGGAAGCGTTCGTCGTCGAGGTCGGCCTCGTGGACGATCTCGGCGATGCGGTTGAGGGCGGGGTCGGTGGTGAGGTCGTAGCGGTGCAGGATGGTTGCGAAGCTGCAGTTTCCGTGGTGGTGGCCGAGTTCGACGCCGCGCATGTCGAAGGGGGTGGCGTCGGCGGGGACTTCTGTCGGGTCGTTGACGAAGACGAACTCGGCGGCGGGGTCGACGAAGCGGCGGATCAGCCAGGCGCAGGCGGCGCGGTCGATGTGGATGCCGGCGCGGGTGGCCCACTTCATGCGGGGTGCTCCTCGATGTCGGGCTTGTTTTCGGATGTCCCGGTGTTGGCGGGGTGCAGGGCCTCCACCGCGGTTTCGGCGGCGCGGCGCTGTGGCGGGGGAAAGTGGTCGCGGCGGTGGATGCGGCGCAGGTCGGCGCGGAGTCGGCGCAGGGTGCGTTGCCGTTCGTCGTCTTCCTGATGGCGGGCTGCCTCGGCCTGGGCGAGTACCTGTTCGTACTCGGCGGCACGGGCGTCGGCCATGGCCTGGGCGAGTCGGCGTTCCTCGGAGATGGCGGCCGGGTGGGCGATCCACAGGGCGGCGGTACCACCGAAGTCGGTGATCTCGTCGGCGATCCACTCCAGTTGCTCGCGGGTGCGGGCGTCGGCGGGCAGGGCGATCAGGCCGTCGCTGAGCTGGGCGACGCCGAGCCGCTTGAGCTTGCGCCAGACGGTGATGCGCGGTGTGGAGGGCTCGCGGGGCAGGCGGTAGGACAGCAGCACCCACCGGCCCGTACCGCTGGGTGCGGCCGGTTCCGGGTGGTCGTGACCGGTCACGTGGCGAGTCCTGAGCTGTGGCGGTTTCCCATCGCCGCGAGAGTGCGCCGCCAGGCCGGCCCGGTTGTGGCCGGCGATCGCAACGGACTGTTCACGTTCACCAGGACCAGGCTCCCTTCCTCCGCACGACATCATCATGTAACCATGGTTGCACTCCAAGGTAAGCGGGTGATCGCCGTCCACTGGCACATCCGGTCCAGCCCTGGCGATCTTGCTCATGGACCGGACGGAGACCTCCGCGGATGACAGCCACCGACCGCCCTGCGTTCCAGTTGCCGGGGAGTACGCCCGAGCGCGGTGATCTCATACCGTTCCGCCAGGCGCTGCGGACCTGGTTCGCGATCTCGCTGCAGACCTTCGGCGGTCCGGCCGGGCAGATCGCGGTGATGCAGCGGACGTTGGTGGAGGAGAAGCGCTGGATCGGTCAGCAGCGCTTCAACCACGCCCTGAGCTACTGCATGCTGCTGCCCGGCCCCGAGGCCCAGCAGCTGGCGATCTACACCGGCTGGCTGCTGAACGGCACCCGGGGCGGCCTGGCCGCCGGCACCCTGTTCGTGCTCCCGGGCGTCGTGGCGCTGCTCGCGCTGTCCGCGCTGTACGTGGGCCTGGGTACGACCATCGCGGTCACCGGACTGTTCGCCGGCCTCGCCCCCGCGGTGGTGGCCATCGTCGCCCAGGCGGTGTGGCGGGTGGGCCGCCGCTCGCTCACGCACCCGCTGCTGGTGGGGCTCGCGGTGGCGTCCTTCGTCGCGCTGGCTCTGTTCCAGGTGCCGTTCCCGGTGGTGATCATGGTCGCCGGGGCAGCGGGGTGGCTGATCGCCCGGTGGGCGCCTGGTGTTTTCGAGCCTGCCGCGCACGGTGCGGGCGATGACGGACCTCCTCCGCTGATCCCCGACGACGCCCTGCACCATGAGCGTCCCAGTCGCCGTCGCGCACTGCGCATCGTGCTGATTGGTCTGCTGCTGTGGGCGGTTCCGGTGGCCGCCGTTGCCGTACTCACCGGATCGGGGAGCGTGTTCACCACTCAGGGGCTGTTCTTCTCCGGCACCGCCCTGGTCACCTTCGGCGGCGCGTACGCGGTGCTCGCGTACGTCGCTCAGCAGGCCGTGCAGACGTACGGCTGGCTGAGCGCCGGCGAGATGGTGCGCGGCCTGGCGCTGGCGGAGACCACGCCGGGGCCGCTGATCATGGTGGTGCAGTTCGTCGCGTTCCTGGGCGCCTACCGCGATCCCGGCTCGCTCGATCCCTGGGTGGCCGCGCTGCTCGGTGCGCTGCTGACCACCTGGGTCACCTTCGTGCCGTGCTTCCTGTTCATCTTCCTCGGTGCTCCCTATATCGAGCGCCTGCGCGGCAACCGGCATGTCTCCGCCGCGCTGAGCGGTATCACCGCCGCGATCGTCGGAGTCATCGCCAATCTCGCCCTGTACTTCGCCGAACACACCCTCTTCACCACCGTCGATGACCACACGTTCGGCCCGCTGCACCTCGCGGTGCCGGACCTCGCCACCTTCCGCCCCGTCGCCCTGGGGATCGCGATCGTCGCCGTCGTCCTGATCTTCCGGGTGCGCTGGAGCGTCCTGCGCACCCTGGGCGTGTGCGCCGGCCTCGGCCTGACGGCGGCGCTGGCCGGGCTGACCGGGAACTGACCTGGTCCACACCTCCGGTCCTGTTGCCGTTCTGGAGGGCGCGTCCGTAAGGTGCGTCGGGCGACTGCTGCTCCATGACTCGCAGCACGTCCTTGACCAGGAATCCGGCTGCGCCGGCGCGCAGCGCGTTGAAGACGTACTCGTCCAAGCCGTAGTTGGTCAGGATGACGACGTGCACGCCGGCCAGGGCCGGATCGGCGGCGATGCGCCGGGTTGCCTCGATGCCGTCGACGACCGGCATCTGGATGTCGATGAGCGCGACGTCGGGCAGGTGTTCTTTGGCGAGTTCCAGGCCCTGCCTGCCGTCGGCAGCCTCGGCCACCACCCTGATGTCGTCCTCAAGGTCGAGGAGCGCGCGGAATCCGCTGCGGATGAGTGGCTGGTCGTCGACCAGCAGGACACGGATCATGACGTTCGGTCCACGGGAAGTTCGGCTTGGACGGTGAAGCCGCCTCCGCCGCGCGGTCCGGCGGGCAGCCGGCCGCCGAAGGCGGTGACGCGTTCGCGCGCTGTGTCCGGCGACGACGTTGAACAGCAGGTTGGTCGGGGTGAC
>NZ_JBHVDX010000084.1:0-39058 GCF_042802555.1 Streptomyces sp. NPDC057474
GCGTATCGCCGGGCGCCCTCGTCATCGCACGTGCGGACGGCGATCCTCGATCTTCACGGTGGTCCGACATGGGCCTCGGCCACGGTGTACCGGCCGAAGCGGGACCGCAACCGGCCCCAGGTGGGCAGCCGCAACTGAGGGAAAGCCTTCGGTGCGTCCGGCATGTCCGGTACGACCGGTACGACCGGGGCGTTCGGCAGGGCCGACAGGGCGTCGGCCTTGGTGAGCCAGTCGTCGAACACGCCGCGGAACAGCGGGTGGGCCTGGGTGGTCGGTACGGAGCGCCTCACGGAAGCCACGACAATTCTCCTCGTCCTCGCAACTCGTCCCTGCAACTCGTCCTGTAACTCGTTCTCGTACCTGCGAAGTTACTGAGAAATGGCTCGCTGATACCGTCCAATGGCATGCGGGAATCACAGACCAATCTGGCCGGGGACCTCCTGCTCAACCTGGGGCAGCCCGGCGACGGAGCGCTGCACGAGCGGGTGAAGCGGGCGTTGCGCGCGGCGATCAGGCAGGGGCGTGTCGAGGTCGGTACCGCCCTGCCGCCCAGTCGGCAGCTCGCCGCCGACCTCGGGTGTTCACGGTGGGCGGTGACCGAGGCGTACAGCCAGCTCGTCGCCGAGGGCTACCTGGAGGCTCGTACCGGCTCCGGCACGCGGGTGCGTTGGTCGAACGATTCCGACGCCGCCTCCCGGCGTCCCGCGACGCACCATGCTCCCGTGGCCCGTTTCGACCTCGCACCGGGCCTGCCGGACCTGCGTGCGTTTCCGCGCCGACGGTGGGCCGACGCGGTGCGCGCACAGGTGACGACCATGGCGTTCACGGAGTTCGGCTACCCGCCGTCCGGCGGTCACCCCCGGCTCAGGAGGCTGCTCGCCGAGTATCTGGGCCGTTCCCGCGGTGTCTCCGCGGCCCCGCAGGACGTGACGGTGTGCACGAGCGTGACCGACGGAGTACGACGTGTCTGCCACGCCCTGCGTGCCCATGGCATCACCGCCGTGGGGTGTGAGGAGCCGGGCTGGACACGGCTGCGCGACGTGGTCGGCGCCGCGGGCCTCGACACGGTGCCCATCCGCACGGACGCCGGCGGTCTGTGCACCGACGACCTCGCCCGGCACACGGGTCTTCGGGCCGTGCTGACGACGCCGGCGCACCAGTTCCCCCTCGGTACCGTGCTCGTCCCCGAGCGCCGCGCCGCCCTGTTGCGCTGGGCGCGCCACGTGGACGGTGTCGTCCTGGAAGACGACTACGACGCGGAGTTCCGCTACGACCGGCGTCCGGTAGCGACCGTTCAGGGCATGGACCCGTCCCGGGTCGTCCTGTTCAAGTCGCTCAGCAAGATCCTGTCCCCGGCGCTCGGCATCGGCTGGATCGTGGCACCACCCCGCTGGACCGATCACCTCCACCACACCGACCAGGCGGCGACCCAGCCCTCCCTACTCGACCAGCTCGCCTTCGCCGCGCTGCTGGAATCGGGCGCCTACGACCGCCACCTCCGCGCCTGCCGGCAGCGGTACCGCAACCGACGCGACATCCTCGTCCAGACCCTCGCCGACCAGCTGCCCGACGCCTCGGTCTCCGGCATCGCCGCCGGGCTCCACCTCATCCTCCGGCTGCCCACGACCGTGGACACCGCGGCCGTCGTCACCGCCGCGGCCTCCCGTTCCCTACGCGTCGCCGACCTCACCGCCTACCACGCCACCGACCACCACACCGACCACGGCCTCGTCCTCGGGTACGGCAACCTCGCCGACAGCATGGTGAACGAAGCGGGCCGCCATCTCCGCGAGGCGATCGAGTCCTCCAGCCTGTTGTAGGGCGGACCGCTGATGTGCGCCGACGGTCTCGGTCAGTGCTGGTGGACCTTGTCGCTGCCCGGGCCGCCCGAGAGCTTGTCCGTGCCCTGGCCGCCGCGCAGTACGTCGTTGCCGCCGTTGCCCCAGAGCGTGTCGTTGCCCTGGTCGCCGTACAGCACGTCGTTGCCCTGCTGGCCGCGCAGGGTGTCGTTGCCCCTGCCGCCGTACAGCTTGTCGTTGCCCTCGCCGCCCCAGAGGTCGTCGGCGTCGGTCCTGCCGTACAGGATGTCGTTGCCGGAGTCCCCTCTCAGGGTGTTCCTGGTCAGCTCGGTGCTTCCGGTGAGGGTGTCGTTCCCGGCGCCGCCGCTGCAGTCCGAGCAGTCGGTCATGATGTCGTGGCCCTTGCCACCGCGGGAACCCAGGCCCCAGACACCGCCGCCGCCGACGATGCGGTCGTTGCCGTCCTCGCCGTAGAGCTCGACCTCGGAGTCGCCCAGCAGGACGTCGTTGCCGGAGCCGCCGTAGATCCCCGCGTACAGGGAGCCGGCGGGAATCGTCGCGGAGTCGTCGCCGTCACCGAGGCGGACGTCGTAGACGAACTCGTCCTCGCCGCTCGGGTGAACGCCCTGGGCGCATCGGACGACCTTGTGATCGGTCGCCTCGGGGTAGGTGCAGTCGCGCTGGGCCGCCGCGCTCGGATCGATGGTGATGTCCACCCGGTCGCGGAAGGTGATGATCCAGTAGCCCCACTCCCAGTCGGGCCTCTCCTCCCTCGCCACGGAGACCGTGAAGCGGTTCGACTGTCCGGCGCCGGCCTGGTAGCGCAGGAGGCCGGCTTCGAAGACGACGGTGGCCGTGCTCGTCGGGGCCGCCTGGGCGGTGGGCGCCGCGAGCGCGGCTCCGCCCAGGGCCAGGGCGAGAGAGGTGGTGGTGGCGACGGTTCTGTACGAGCGCATGCGGAAAGTAACCCTTCGGCCGGGGCTGTGCGATGCGGTTGGTGTTTCCGGTCGCCTGTTCAGACACGTGGCCAGGGGGAGGAGTTGTACCGGAGATCCGGTGTACCGCGACGTGAGACACGCGAAGGGCGCCCGGTGGTGGTCGCCGGGCGCCCTTCAGCGTCGTACGTGTCGTACGTGTCGTACGTGTCGTACGTGTCGTACGTGTCGTGCGGGAGTGATCAGAGCTTCTCGATCACGTAGTCGACGCACTTGGTGAGCGCCTCGACGTCCTCGGGGGCGATCGCCGGGAACATGGCGACGCGGAGCTGGTTGCGGCCGAGCTTGCGGTAGGGCTCGGTGTCGACGATGCCGTTGGCGCGGAGGACCTTGGCGACGGCGGCGGCGTCGATCTCGTCGGAGAAGTCGATCGTGCCGATGACCTGGGAGCGCTTGGCCGGGTCGGAGACGAACGGGGTCGCGTACTTGGACTCCTCCGCCCACGTGTAGAGGCGCGTCGAGGAGTCCTTAGTGCGGGCTGTGGACCAGGCGAGGCCGCCCTGGCCGTTGATCCACTCCAGCTGCTGGTTCAGCAGGAAGAGGGTGGCGAGGGCCGGGGTGTTGTACGTCTGGTTCTTGCGGGAGTTGTCGATCGCCGTGGGGAGGCTGAAGAACTCCGGGATGTGGCGGCCGGAGGCGTGGATCCGCTCGGCGCGCTCGATGGCGGCCGGGGAGAAGACGCCGATCCAGAGGCCGCCGTCGGAGGCGAAGGACTTCTGCGGGGCGAAGTAGTAGACGTCGGTCTCGGCGATGTCGACGGGCAGGCCGCCGGCGCCGGACGTGGCGTCGACCAGGACGAGGGCGCCCTCGTCGGCGCCGGCCACGCGGTGGAGCGGGGCCGCGACACCGGTGGACGTCTCGTTGTGGGTGAAGGCGTAGACGTCGACGCCCGCCTCGGCGGCCGGCTCCGGGTGCGTGCCGGGGTCGGAGGAGACGACGGTCGGCTCGGCGAGCCAGGGGGCGAGCTTCGCGGCCTTGGCGAACTTCGAGCTGAACTCACCGAAGGTCAGGTGCTGGCTCTTGTTCTCGATCAGGCCGTGGGTCGCGATGTCCCAGAAGGCCGTGGAGCCGCCGTTGCCGAGGACGACCTCGTAGCCCTCGGGGAGGGAGAACAGCTCGCTGATGCCCTCGCGGACCTGGCCGACCAGGTTCTTCACCGGGGCCTGGCGGTGGGAGGTGCCGAGCAGGGAGGTACCGGTCGCCGCCAGCGCGTCCAGTGCCTCCGTCCGCACCTTGGAGGGGCCCGCGCCGAAACGTCCGTCGGCGGGCTTGATGTCAGAGGGGATCTGGATATCAGCCACGACCGCGAGCGTAGCGGCTCCGCGAAACATGGGCGAAACGGTCCGTCGGGTGAGACGGTGCTGCGCCGCCGGGCCGGGTGCCTATAGCTCGGGAGTTCGGGTTGTTCGGGGGGTGGGGGTGGGTGGGGCTTCTCCCGCAGTTCCCCGCGCCCCCAAAGGCAAAAAGCACGGGGCGCAGCCCTGCTTTTTGAGGGCGCGGGGAACTGCGCGACCAGCCCCCACCGCACCCGCGCCTGGGGGTCGAAGGAGCGCAGCCCCTGGATGGGGGCACCTCCCGCTCGAGCGAAGCCGAGGGTGGGGGAGGGACGGGTAGGGGCGGCGGGGGCGACAAACCCGGGTCAAGCCCCGCGGGCCGGCCCCGGCGTGAACCGCACCGGCAGCTCCACCAACCCCCGCAGCCAAGGCGAGGCCCGGCGCGTCAGGGACTCGGCCGGGACCGCCAGGTCCATGTCCGGGAGCCGGTCCAGGACGACCTCTATACCCGTTCGGGCGATGACCTCGGCGGTTTCCTGGGCCGGGAAGGGGCAGCGGTGGTCGCCGTGGCCAAAGGAGAAGTGGGCGTTGTTGCCGCCGGTGAGGGCGGAGCCGTGCGTGCGGACACGGGGGTCGGAGTTGGCGCCCTGGAGGCCGAGGAGGACCAGGTCGCCCGCGCGGAGGACACGGCCGCCGAGGCGGGTGTCGCGGGTGGTCCAGCGGCCGGCGGCGTTCTGGATGGGCGCGTCCTCCCACAGCACCTCGTTCATGGCCTCGGCCACACTGCTGCGCCCGCCGAAGAGCGACGCCGCGAAACGGTCGTCCGTCAGCATGAGGTGGAGGGAGTTGCCGATCCAGTCGGCGGTCGGCTGGTGGCCCACCGCCAGCATCACCATCACGTCGTGGGTGACCTCCTCGACCGTCACCTCGTACGCGCGCGCGTTCGCGAGGAGCCGGGAGACGACGTCGTCCCCGGGCTGCTGCCGGCGCTCCGCCACCAGCCGGGCCATCGCCGTCCGCAGATACCCCTCGGCCGCCATCGCCCGGTCCTGGCCGTCGAGGATGTCGTTCAGCGCCGCCACCAGCCCGGGACCGTGCTCCTCCCGGAAGCCGAAGAGGAACGCCAGGACCCGCACGGGCAGCAGCGCCGCGAACTGCCCCACCAGATCGGCCGCGCCCACCCCGCACACCACGTCGATCAACTCGTCGGCGAACCGCTCGACGTGACCGCGCAGTTCGAGCGGTTCGACCGCCTCCAGCGCCTCCCCGATCAGCGCGGCACGCTGCCGGTGCCGCTCGCCGACCGTGCCGAGGACCGACGGCTGCTCCGGGCTGATCACGGGGAGCAGCGGCCAGTCGGCCGGAATGTTCGGCCACTGGTTCCACAGCCCGGAGTCCCGGCTGAACAGCTCCGGATCGCTCGTCACCTGATGCAGCTCGCGATAGCCGAGCACCAGCCACGCCGGTACGCCCCCGTCCAGGAGCACCGGCACCACCTCGCCGTGCTCCCGCCGCAACTCCCGGTACAGGGAGCCGGGTTCGCCCCGGAAGCGGGCACCGAAGAGGGGTACGGGCATGGGTGCGGGCGCGGGCATGGGTGCCGAGTGGCCCACGCCGTCGCCGTTCTCAAAGGTTGCGAAGTCCAACTAACACCTGCTCCAGAATGTCCAGATCGATCAGCGCGGCCTTGTGCGGATGCCGGGCGCTGACCCGGCCGGCCGTGAGGAGGTCGGAGAGCAGGACCTTCGTGATGCTCACCGGCAGCCGCAGCTCGGCGGCGATCTCCACCACCGCCGTCGGCCGCTCCGTCAGCCGCAGGATCGCCACATGCTCCGACTGCATGCCCGGCATCGGCTGGCTCTCCGCGACCACCAGGGTCACCAGGTCGAACGGCGTTCCGGGCGCGGACCTGCTGCGCCCCCCGGTGAGTGTGTACAGCCGGTCGGGCAGGTCGTCCCTGCCGGGCCGGCTCATGACGTACGGGGCGCCAGAGCCGTAGCCGCGGTCGTCGTCGTGGCGGTCGAAGTGGTCGAAGTCGTCGAAGCGGTTGTAGCCGTCGTAGCGGTCGCCGGGCTCGTCGCGCGGCGCGGCTTCGCACTCAGGTGCTCGCCCAGTTGTTCGACCAGCTCGCTCATGTTGTGGCCGACGAGCCCGGCGTCCGCGTCCTCGTCCGTCACCACGGCCAGATGCGCGCCCTCGCCCGCCTCCACGATGAACAGGACCCCGCCGTAGAACTCCGCCATCGCCGACCGCACACCCCCGCTGCCGTCGCCGAACTCCATGGACGCCCCGTGGGACAGCGACTGGATGCCGGCGGCGATCGCGGCGAGCTGGTCGGCCCGGTCGACCGAGAGCTCGGGCGTACGGCACAGCTTCAGGCCGTCCCGGGAGAGGACGAGCGCGTGCCGGGCGCCCGGAGTGCGTTCCAGCAGTCCCTCCATGAGCCAGGTGAGCCTGTCGTCGGCGGTGGTGCCGATGCCGGTGCCGGTCATGGGGTGTGGTCGCCTTCCAGGTAGGGGTGCGTACGCGGGTCCGGGGCGGGGGGCCGCTCTCCGGCCGGGTCGGGGGCCGGATCCGGGTCCGGGCCCGTGGCCGGGTAGGAGGAGAAGGGGGCGGAAGCGGTGTTGTCGTCCGGGTCGGGGCGCGTGTCCCGTACGGGTTCCCACGCCGGCTCCCGTACCGGATCGAGCTCCCACTTCGCCTCCCGTGCGGGGTCGGGCGCCCACGGAAGCTCTCTGGCGGCGTCGGCTTCCCATGCCGCCTGCTTCGCCGCTTCCGGCTCCCACGCGAGTCCCCGCGCGGGCTCGGGCTCCCATCCGGTCTCCTGCACGGACCCCGACTCCCACGTCGCCTCCCGCACGGGTTCGGGCCCGGACTGCCACGCCGATCCCCCTACGGCACCCCACTCGGACTCCCGCACCGGCTCCAACTCGGGCTGCCGTACGGCCTCCGCGGGCGGAGCGGAATCCCGTACGGGTTCGAGGGCGGCCTCCTGTACGGGTTCCAGAGCGGCCTCGTGTGCGTGAGGTTCGGCCGGGTTCGGGTTCCGGCCCGCGGCGGAGGCCGTCCCCGGCGTCCCCGGCGTCGCCGACGCCTCCGGCAGCCCCGTGCCGCCCTCGTCCCCTGCGGCCGTCCCTTGGACGAACGCCTGGTCCAGCCCGCCCGTGCCACGCACCGCGCGGCGGAAGCTGCTGAAGCGGACGGCGCCGGTGCTGGCGTCCTCGGCGGGCCGGGAGGCCCGCTCCGAGCGGGCGGCGTCGCCGGCTTGGGCCCGGGTGCGGGCTTCCGCCTCGGCGAGGGACTGGCCGCGGCGGCGCCGGGGGAGGGAGTCGGAGGCGGTGTGGGGCTCGTCGGCGGCTGCCGGAGAGCCGGGCTCGGAGCCGCCGAGTTCGGGGCCGCCGAGTTCGGGGCCGCCGAGTTCGGGGCCGCCGAGTTCGGAGCCAAGGTGGGAGCCGGGCTCAGCGGCGAAGCCAGAGCCGAACTGAGGGCTGGCAGGCCCGAATGGAGAGCTGCCAGTTCCGAACTCGGAGCTTGCGGACCCGAACTCAGCGCTGCCAGAGCCGAATTCGGAGCTGAACGACGAGCTGAAGGGGGAGTTGTAGGGGGAGACGTAGGCGGCGTCGAACGCCGGAGGCCCGGTCGGGGCGTCGGTAGCAGGGGTCGGAGTGTTGGTCCTGTAGCCGGACAGGGAGTCGATCAAGGCGTCGGCCACGGGGTCGGCGACGGGCGCGGCAGGGGCGTCCGTCGGGAACTCGTGGGTGGGCGTCGGCTCGGTGTCCAGGTCGTGCGGGGGGCGCACGCCCGCGTAGGGCGGCGACTGCGCGGGGGCGGACGCCGTGGGAGATGTCGTCGTGGGGATCGTGCTCGCCAGGACGTCCTGGGGGATGAGCACCAGGACGCCCGTGCCGCCGCGCGCGGACGGGCGGAAGGAGATCCTCAGGCCGTGCTTGCGGGCGAGGCGGCCCACGACGGCGAGGCCGAGGCGCGTGCCGGCGAGGCTGGTGAGGTCGGCGGACTCGCCCGACACGGCGCGTTCGGCGCGCCGGAGCTGGACTTCGCTCATGACGAGCCCGGAGTCCTCGACGGAGATGATCGCGCCGGCCGGGACCTCCTCGACGTACACATGCACCTCGGCGGACGGCGGCGAGAAGTTGGCCGCGTTGTCGAGGAGTTCGGCGAGCGCGTGCATGACGCCCTCGGCGGCGTGTCCGGCGACGGCGGCCTCGCTGGAGGAGTGCAGCCGGACCCGGCGGTAGGCGCCGATGCGGCCCATCGCGCCGCGCAGGATCGACTCCATGGGGATCGGCCGCGCCCAGCGGCGGCCCGAGCGCGCGCCCGCGAGGACGGCGACGGAGTCGGCGAGGCGGCCCGCCTGGGCGGTGCGGTGGTCGAGGTGGAGGAGGTCGGCGAGGACGTCCTCGTCGGCGTGACGTTCCTCCATGGCCCGCAGGTCGGCGAGGGTGCCGGTGGCGAGGGCCTGCATACGGCCGGCCACGTTGGCGGTGACGGCGAGGAGTGCGGTGCGGTCGGTCTCGGCCTGCTTGGCGCGTTCCGCGAGCCGGGCCCGCTCCTGGGCGGTCTCCTCGGCCGTACGATCCCGTTCGGCGGACAGCCGTTCGCGTTCGCGCTCGGACTCCGTGGTCAGCCGCGCCCGTTCCCGCGCGAACTCGGCCGCGACCCGCGCCCGCTCCTGGACGTACTCCTCCGTCAGCCGTCCCCGTTCCTGCGTGAACTCCTCGGCCATCAGGGCCCGTTCCTGAAGCAGCAGACCCGTGTCCCGGGAGACGGCGTTCAGGCGGTGGCGCAGCAGTCTCACCGACACGCGCGCGTGCACGGCGACCGCGACGGCGACCGTGAGCAGCAGCGCGGCCGCGCCCGCGCCGCCCGCGAGGGGCAGCCGTACGGACTGCGGCGCCAGCGCGACCGCGGCGCCGGCGGCGGTCGCGGCGAGCGCGGCGGTCGCCAGGGGAAAGGGAAGGACTGAGCGCAGGGCGGGGCGTTCGCCTGGTGAGCGAGGGGAGCTGGGCGCGGTCATCGGCTGTTGTCCTCGGTCGGTTCTGAACTCGGTAACTCAGTCGGTTCCTGGAGTCGGTAACTCGGTCGGTCCCTGAACGAGAAGCGACGTCTGGTGCTTAATTGGCCGTCACTATATGAGAGTTCGTGACGGTGGTTGGCCGGTTTCCCGTTAGCTCTCCGGAATCAAGCCAACGTTCCCGGTGAGCGGCGCGCCGTCTGTTCATCGGTCACCCCGTCACTTCGCGGTCACTGTCAGTGGTCGGGTGCATCCTGGGACGCATGACGGAATTCGGGGGTACGGCGGGCCGTGGGGACGCGGGCGCGCGGGACGCGGCAGGTGACGCGGGCACGGCGGAGATGCGGGCCGCGCTGTCGGCCTCGCTGCGGGCGGCGGGCGTGCGCGGGGAGGCCGCCTTCGACGTGACCGCACGCGCCCTGATGACGATGGACGCGTCCAACTACCGGCGCGTACCGCTGGGCGTGGTGACGCCCCGGGACGCGGACGACGTGGCGGCCGTCCTGTCCGTGTGCCGCGAGCACGGTGTCCCGGTCGTCGCGCGCGGCGGCGGCACGTCGATCGCCGGGCAGGCCACGGGCACCGGCGTGGTCCTGGACTTCACCCGCCACATGAACCGGCTGGTCTCCCTCGACCCCGAGGCGCGTACGGCGGTCGTCCAGCCCGGCCTGGTCCTGGACCGCCTCCAGGAGGCCGCCGCCCCGCACGGCCTCCGCTTCGGCCCCGACCCCTCCACCCACAGCCGCTGCACCCTCGGCGGCATGATCGGCAACAACTCCTGCGGCTCGCACTCGGTCGCCTGGGGCACGACGGCGGACAGCGTGCGCGAACTGTCGGTGATCGGGGGGAGCGGGGACGTACTACGGCTCGGGCAGGGCTGGGCGGGGGCGCCGGACGGCCTCCGCCCGCTGGTGGAGCGGGAACTGGCCCGCCTGCGCACCGGCTTCCCCGACCTCCCCCGCCGTATCTCCGGATACGCCCTCGACGCCCTCCTCCCGGAGAACGGCGCGGATGTGGCCCGCTCCTTCTGCGGCTCCGAGGGCACGCTCGGGGTGCTCACGGAAGCGGTCGTACGCCTCGTCGAGGCTCCACGTGCGCGTGCCCTCGCCGTTCTGGCGTACGCCGATGAGAGCGCGGCGGCCGAAGCGGCCCCCGGCCTGCTGCCGCACCGCCCGCTGACGGTGGAGGGCATGGCCGCGGACCTCGTCCCGCCGGGGGCGACCGCACTGCCGTCCGGCGGGGCCTGGCTGTTCGTGGAGACGGGCGGCGACACGGCCGCCGAGGCACGGGCGCACGCCGACGCGATCGTCCGCGCGGCTGAGGCCGCCGACGCGCTCGTGGTGACGGACGCCGCCGCCCAGCGCGCGCTCTGGCGCATCCGCGAGGACGCGAGCGGTACGGCGACCCGGATGCCCGACGGCAGCGAGGCATGGCCGGGTTGGGAGGACTGCGCGGTGCCGCCGGCCCGGCTCGGTGCGTATCTGCGGGACTTCCGAGGTCTGCTGCGAGCCCACGACCTGCGCGGCACGCCCTACGGCCACTTCGGCGACGGCTGCATCCACGTCCGCATCGACTTCGACCTCATCACCGCCCCGGGCATCGCCCGCTTCCGCCGCTTCTCCGAGGAGCTGGCCGAACTGGTCACGGCGCACGGTGGCTCCCTCTCCGGCGAACACGGCGACGGCCAGGCCCGCGCCGAACTCCTGCCGAAGATGTACGGCACCGAAATGGTCCGGCTGTTCGAGCAGGTGAAGGGCGTCTGGGACCCGGACGACCTCCTGAACCCCGGCATGCTCGTCCGCCCCGCCCCACTGGACTCCAACCTGCGCTTCGCGGTCCTCCCGCGTACGCCCGTGCCGGTGGAGTTCGCGTACCCGGACGACGGCGGGGACTTCGCGGCGGCGGTACGGCGCTGCGTGGGCGTCGCCAAGTGCCGTACGACCGAGGTGAGTCCGGCGTCCGGAGCCGTCATGTGCCCCTCCTTCCGCGCCACGGGTGAGGAGGAGCACTCCACCCGGGGCCGGGCCCGCCTCCTGCACGAGATGCTGGCCGGTGAGGTGGTCACCGACGGCTGGCGCTCGCCCGAGGTACGGGACGCTCTCGACCTCTGCCTCTCCTGCAAGGGCTGCCGCTCCGACTGCCCGGTCGGCGTCGACATGGCCACATACAAGGCGGAGTTCCTCCACCACCACTACGCCGGCCGCCGCCGCCCGGCCGCCCACTACGCGATGGGGTGGCTGCCGCTGTGGCTCCGCCTGGTCGCCCGTACGCGCACGGCCGGACTCGTCAACCTCCTCGCCGGTGTACGTCCCTTGGCTTCGCTCGCCAAGCGGCTGGGCGGGATCGCGGGGGAGCGGGAGCTGCCGCGGCTGGCGAGGGTGCCGTTCGTGCGGTGGTACGAGGGGGTGCTCAGGGAGCGGGCGAGGCTGGAGGAGGCGCAGGCCCGGAGGGACGAGGCGGGCGAGGAGTCGTCGGAGGAGAAGCCGGCCGTCGCAACCCCCTTTGACGACCCGGCCTTCAGGAAGAGGTGGAAGAAGGCCACCAGGGGCCGCCCCCTCCGCTCCGACGAACCGGCGGACATGCTCGACGAGGTCCGCGCGCTTGCCGAGGAGGGCCTCGATGCGGACTCCGAGCGCGGTGGCGCTTTCGAGGGCGGCGGCGACTTCGATGGCGAGAGTGCTTTTGCGGACCTCGGCGAGGACGAGAACGCGAACGCGGACGAGAACGCGGACGAGGACACGGACGAGAACGCGGACGAGGACACGGACGAGAACGCGAACGAGGACACGGACGAGGACACGGACGAGGACACGGACGAGGACACGGACGACGAGGGGTACGAGGCGCCGACGACCGTGCTCCTGTGGACGGACACCTTCACGGAGTACCTCTCGCCGTCCGTGGGGCAGGCGGCGCTACGGGTGCTGGAGGCGGCCGGCCTGCATGTGATCGTGCCGCCGACGCTGTGGATGAAGCGGAAGCCGGCCTGGGTGAGGAGGGCGGAGGCGGGCGAGGAGGTCGCCCTCACCCAGCTGAGGCTCACCCGGGCCTTGTTCGCGATGCGGCAGAGCCGGATCTGTTGCGGTCTGACGTACGTCTCGACGGGCCAGCTCGACCGGGCCCGCGCGGTGCTGCGCCGCACGCTCGACATGCTCGACGTGTTCCTGAACCCCGTCCCGCGGCGGCTGCTGGACGAGGACCCGGACCTCGCCCCACCCCGCATCCCCATCGTCGTCCTCGAACCGAGCTGCGCGGCGACGCTCCGCACCGACCTCCCCGAACTCCTCCCCGACGATCCCCGGGCCCACCAACTCGCCGCCTCGGTCACCACCTTCGCGGAGGCGCTCGAACGCCACGCCCCGCACTGGACCCCGCCCGCCCTCGACCGCCCGGTCGTCGGCCAGACCCACTGCCACCAGCACGCGGTACTGGGCGACGCCCCCGACCGCCGTCTCCGCGCCGCCGCCGGCCTCACCGGCGACCTCAGCGGAGGCTGCTGCGGTCTCGCCGGCAACTTCGGCTTCGAGAAGGGCCACTACGACGTCTCGGTCGCCTGCGCGGAGGACCAACTCCTCCCGGCGGTACGGGACGCGGCCGACGGTGCGATCGTCCTGGCGGACGGCTTCTCATGCCGGACGCAGCTGGAGCAGCTGGCGGGGAGGCGGGGGAGGCACTTGGCGGAGGTGCTGGCTGAGGGGCTGGACGGCGCTCCCTCCCGGTGATCGCTCCGAAGAACGTCCGGAAATGCACCGGTGGGGAAACCCTCATCCGCCTTCCTGGTCATGCGAACCGCTAGCTCGTCCCGAGCCCCGCCGCGCGGCCCTCCTCGTCCCACCGGATCTCCAGGACCCGCACGACGGCGTCACGGTTGAGGGGCCCGAACACATGCGGAAACAGAACATCCGCCCCGACTCCCGGCGGCGGAGCGGGAGCAGCCGCTTCGAACTCCACCCTGGCATCCAGCCGTTCCTCATCGAGGACGAGCACATGCAACGGCTTGGGCGCGTCCCGATAGAAGGCGTTGACGACGGCCAGGGTCGTCGCCTCATCCGGAGAACAGTGCACGAAACCGTCCTCCGGGAGTGACGCGGGGGCGTACGGCTGGTCGGCGCGGGCGGTCCAGGCATCGAGGGAGACGACGTGGTAGATCATGGGCCGGTTATACAACAGCGCCCGGTGACGCGACGGGCGGCGACTACCGCGGCCCGTGACCGACACCTTGATCGAACTCCACCCGCCGCCTACGCTCACGTGCCCATGGAGATCCGGGGGCGCGGTCGTCGAACGTGGCGGGACCGACTGGCCGGGAGGCGACGGACGCTGGTCGTGGCCGTCACCGGGCTGGTGGGCCTCATCGTCGTCGGCGCGGTACTCGTCCTCCTGCCGGGCGCGGTGGTGGATCACGATCTCGCCGGGGCGAGCGTGGACGCGCGGGACAGACTCAAGGCCGTGAGCGACGTCCGTACGACGCTGCTGCAGGCCATCGGCGGCCTGGCCGTTCTCTTCGGCGCGTACGCCACATGGCGCCAACTGCGGGTCAGCCAGGACGGTTTGCGCGCGACGCAGGAGGGTTATGTCACCGACCGGTTCAGCCGGGCGGTCGACCAACTCGGCAGCGACAAACTGGACGTACGCATCGGCGGGCTCCACGCGCTGTGGCGGATCGCGGAGCATTCGGCGAGGGACCGCGAGGCGATTCTCTCCATCCTGGCGGCCTACCTGCGTACGCATCTGCCCTGGCCGCCCACCGGACCGGAGGCCCCGGCGGCGGAGACGCCGATCAACGACGTCGTGCCGTTGGAGGTACGGGCGGCCGACGCCCAGGTGGCGCTGACCGGACTCGGCGTGCTGCTGCTCCATCCCCGGGAGCAGTCGTGGCTCAACCTGAGCGTCACCGACCTGCGCCGGGCCGACTGCGACGGGTTGTGGCTGACCGCGGTCAACCTCGACCGGTCATGCCTGGAAGCAGCAGGCCTCTATCACGCCAACCTGGCCCAGGCCTCCCTTGTGTCCGCCAACCTGCGGCACGCCGACCTCAAGACCGCGATCCTGCGCCGCACCCGCCTCGCCCTGGCCGACCTGCGGGGCGCCCGCCTGGTCGAAACCGACCTGCGCGAGGCCGACTTCACCGAGGCGGACCTGCGCGAGGCGAACCTCCGCAAGGCCGACGCGTCCGGCGCCGTCTTCCACCGCGCCGACCTCCGCCTGGCCGACCTGCGCGGCGCTGACCTGACCACCGCCGACCTCACCGAGGCCCGCCTCACCGGCGCCCTGAGCAGCGCCCACACCCGCTGGCCCCCCGACTTCGACCCCACCACCGCCGACCTCACCCCCATCGACGACCCCGGCCCCGAAGCCCCACCCCTCCTCCAACCACCGGGCATCACCACCCAACACCCACCACTGCGCTCGATGCGGTGACCGAGGGGTCCGACGTACGGTCGTAGGCATGTGGAGGGCAGGGTGAACGCGAACAGGTGGGTCAGCACCTCGATGCCGTATCTGACACCACGGGAGAAGGGGCGGGGCGACGCCTGGGGCGCGGACGCGGCGGCCCAGGGACGGCGGGGCACCCAGCGGATTTTGTACGCCGGTGAGGTGGCGGCGCCCGTCGAGGTGGCGCGGCTGTTGGAGCTGGCCGAAGGCGAGACCGCCGTCGTACGCCGCCGCCTGATCCTCCTCGACGGCCAGCCGAACGAGCTGACGGACACCTACTACCCGGTCGACATCGCTCGCGGCACCGGTCTCGCCGGAACCGCCAAGATTCCCGGCGGAGCCGTCACGCTGCTCGCCCAACTGGGCCACGTCGGCGCCCTCGTCCGCGAGGACGTGACAGCCGACAACCCGGACGCCGAGGAGCGGGAGACCCTCCGGACCGCACCGGGAGAACCGGTGCTCCGCCTGACGAGGGTCACCCTCGACCGCGACGGCCGCCCGATCCAGGTCGACCGCATGGTGATGCCGGCGAGGCGCCAGCGACTGCGCTACGAGATCGGCATCGAGGCGGGGCCGGAGAGCTAGGGCGACGGAGGCCGAGAGGACTCGGGCTCACCGCTGTGGCGGTCTCGTCCCTGTCTCGGCGGCCGTGAGGCGCAGGACGGGTCGTCGCGCCGGATCACCGACACCGGGACGGGGACGCCGGGCATCACCCTCCCGTACGAGAAGGGCGGCAAGTTCCGTACGACGCTGAGCCTCCGGCCCGAGATCGCGGACGGCGAGGTGTGCGGCGAGACCGTGCGCTGCGCGATCGTCACCCGAACCGACTTCACGGCCACGAACGAGCGGCTGTACGACCAGTACATCCCGGTCCGCGTCGTGCCTGGCGGCGCGGTGCGATAGCGCGTTCACCGGCGTGTGCCGGGCAGGACGGTCAGTGCGCGGGTACGGCCGCTCTGCCCGGCGTAAGGCCCGGACGATCCGCCCCGCTCACCCCGAAACCCCCGCCTTCCCCCGCCCCACCTGCGTCCGCACCGCCCCCATGCTCGCCCCGATGACCAGCGCGATCGCGAGGGCTTCCATGGTGGAGAGGGCCTGGTCGAGGATCAGGAAGCCGGCGGTCGCGGCGATCGCGGGCTCCAGACTCATGAGGACCGCGAAGGTGGAGGCGGGCAGGCGGCGCAGGGCGAGGAGTTCGAGGGTGTAGGGGAGGACGGAGGACAGTATGGCGACGGCGGCGCCCAGGGCGAGCGTCGTCGGGTCGACGAGTCGCGTCCCCGATTCGACGAGCCCCAGCGGCAGGAACAGCACCGCCGCGACGGCCATGGCCAGCGCCAGGCCGTCGGCCTGCGGAAACCGCCTCCCCGTACGCGCGCTGAACACGATGTACAGGGCCCACATCAACCCGGCGGCGAGGGCGAAGGCGACGCCGAGCGGGTCGAGGTCGTTGAAGCCTCCTCCGCCGCCGAGGAGGAAGACGCCGCAGAGGGCGAGCCCGGCCCACACCATGTTCACCGCTCGGCGGGACGCGAGGACGGAGAGTGCCAGCGGGCCGAGCACCTCCAGGGTGACGGCGGGGCCGAGGGGGATACGGGCGATGGACTGGTAGAAGAGGCCGTTCATCGCGGCCATGGTGACGCCGAAGACGATCACCGTGCTCCAGTCGGTGCGCGAGTGCCCGCGCAGCCGGGGGCGGCAGACCACCAGCATCACCAGCGCCGCCACCGCGAGCCGCAGCGTCACCACCCCGAGCGCCCCGGCCCGCGGCATCAGCGTCACCGCCAACGCCCCGCCGAACTGCACCGATATCCCGCCGGCCAGCACCAGCCCCACGGGCCCGAGGGAACCCATGCCACGGGAAGCGCGGGCCTCGCCGGAGGCGCGGCCGGCCGGTGGCGTCGGCGCAGCGGTGGCGGGCGCGGACTGGTCAGCGCTGGGGAGTGTCACGGGGGCCGTCCAGGGAGAGCGGAGAACGGAGGGGAGAGGGGAGAGGGGAGAGGGGAGAGGGGATCGAGGTGCTTCGTTCAGTATGGGGGACTTGATAGTGCAAAGCAATGGACTAAGTCAGGTCTGTAATCAGTTTTGCGACTTACGTAGACGGCCCGCAACCTTTGAGATCGGCCCCGTCGGGGTTCGCCTCGCGTCCACCCCGCCGTGCCCGCCCCTCTCCGTCCCCACCTGTGGATTCCCCGCGACCACCGTCTGACGGACAGTCAAATCCCAGCTCGGACCCAGCCGATACCTATTCATTCCCAAGGTAATTCATAGGTTCTCACAGCATTAATCCGTGCATTGAATTCTGAGTTTTTCCCTTTCTTCTCGCACGGTCGTGTTAAGTTTCTTTTCATCGGGCGGAGGGATCGCCCGGGGCGACGGCCCTGATCCCCTCCCCGTCCGTGCGGAATTCCCGTCCCGCTGGAAACTCGCAAGGAGTCGGTATGAGCTTCAGGGTCATTGCACCGCTTACCCCCCGACGGAACGCCAATTCGAACCCGAACACGAACCCCAACGCCAACCCCAACCAAGTGCCCCCGCCGGCGCGGCAGCAGCGTCGCCGCCCGCGCCCCGGTGGGCCCGCTCCCCAGCAGCCCGGCTTCTAGGGGTAAAGCCCCAGGTGGGGTGGGAGGGTCGTCGGTTTTCCGTCGGCCCTCCCACCGTTTCCGCCCCCTCCGCGGCGTTGTGCGCGGGCTGTGGATCCACTCGGAACCGCCTGGCAATCAGGCAAAGTCCCGGATGTCGTGGCGCGCTCACCCATACATTGTTCTTGCTCGACAGGGAGAAATATGCGAGCGCCCAAGGGTCGTCGTTCGACAGTGGATTTCCCTCGGAGTGTTCCGCCGGGTCTGGAATTGTCTCCCTACGGCTTTCCGGTCGTCCGTGGTTACGGCGAGGAAAGAGCAGAAGGAAACCATAAAGGGCGCCCTGTCGCCGCCGCATACGATAAATACGAGAGGTACGACGAGCCGGCCGAGTACCGCGAGCCAGGCGGCCCTGGCGACGCCGAAGACTTCGACCCCGCCGACTACGACCCCGCCGACTACGACGACGCCTCCCCCTCCACCCCCTCCCCCTCCCCCTCCCCCTCCCCCTCCACCGCAACCTCCTACACCACTCCCACCATCCCCGCCCGAGCCGCCTTCCGCCGCTTCTGGCCCATGACCAAGGGCCTGCGCCGCTGGCTCGTGGCCATCTGGCTGTGCACCGTGCTGGGCGCGCTCGCGGAGACCTCCGCGATCCTGCTGTTCAGCGAGCTCACGGACAACGCGCTGCAGAAGGGGGCGCTGGACGCGTTCTGGGTGCCGGCGGCCCAGTGGCTGGGCATCGCGGTCGTCGGCGCGGCGATCGGGTACGCGGGCGGCTCCCTCTCCGTCTGGGTGTCGGAGCGGTTCGTGATGCGGTTGCGCGAACACGTCTTCGACCACGTGCAGAAACTGCCCCCGCACTTCTTCCAGCGCCACCGCCAGGGCGACCTCCTCTCCCGCCTCACCGGCGATGTCGAGGCCATCGAACAGATGGCCGTCTCCGGCCTGCTCGGCACCGCGACCGCACTGTTCAGCGCTGTCTTCTACGCGGCGGCCGCGTTCTGGCTCCGCTGGGACCTGGCGGCCGCCACCTTCGTACTCGCCCCGCTGTTCTGGGTGGCCGCCCGACGGTTCTCCGCCGGCGTCAAGTCGGTCGCGCGGGAGGGCCGGGTCGCCGACGGCGCGGTCACCTCGGTCGTCGAGGAGTCGCTCGGCAACCTCGTCCTCACCCAGGCGTACGGCCGTGAGGACGCCGAGCGGCGCCGACTACGGCAGGAGGCGTCGGCGTGGTTCCGGGCGGCCGTCCGCTCGGCCCGCCTCGACCAGGCGTACGGGCAGCTCGTCCAGGTCATCGAGACGATCTGTGTGCTGGCGGTCATCGGCATCGGTGTCTGGGAGATCTCCGCGGGCAAGATGACCCTCGGCCAGCTCCTCGCCTTCGCCGCCCTCCTCAGCTACCTCTACCCGCCCATCCGCAGCCTCGCCCAACTGGGCCTCCTCGTCACCGCCGCCACCGCCGGCGCCGAACGGCTCATCGAAATCCTGGACTCCCGCCCCGCCGTCACCGACCCGACCGGTCCCGTCGCCACGCGGAGCGACCTCGGCCGCCCCGACGGCACGGTGGAACTCCGGGACGTCACCTTCCGCTACCCGGGCACCGACACCAAGCCGCCCGGCCGCGCACCCGCCACCGACGCCGAGCCCGTCGGTCTCCTCGCCCCGGCCCTGGACGCGCTCTCCTTCACCGTCCACCCCGGCGAGCTGGTGATCATCACGGGCCCCAGCGGCGCCGGCAAGTCCACCCTCTCCAAGCTCCTCCTCCGCTTCTACGACCCCGACTCCGGCACGGTTCTCCTCGACGGCACCCCGCTGCGCGACTTCCCTCTGGACCGGCTCCGCGAGTACGTAGCCCTCCTCCCGCAGGAGACCCTGGTCCTGCACGACACCATCCGCGCCAACATCGCCTGCGGCCGCCCCGGTGCCAGCGACCAGGCCATCGAGGACGCCGCCCGCACCGCCGACGCGCACGACTTCATCACCGCCCTCCCCGACGGCTACGACACCCACGTCGACCCCAACACCGCCCGCCTATCCGGCGGCCAGCTCCAACGCCTCGCCATCGCCCGCGCCGTCCTGCGCGACGCCCCCGTGCTCGTCCTCGACGAACCCACCACCGGCCTCGACGCCATCGCCGCCCGCCGCATCGTCGAACCCCTCCGCCGCCTCATGGCCGGCCGCACCACCCTCATGATCACCCACGACCTCGACCTCGCTCCCGACGCCGACCGGATCCTCGTCCTGGACCAGGGCCGCATCGTCGAATCCGGCCGCCACCACGAACTCCTCGCCCTGGGCGGCACCTACGCCCACCTGCACGGTTCCCGGAAACGGGAACAGTTCGGCGTGGGCGCGGGCGCGGGCGCCGCCGCCGGGCCGGTTCCCCCGTACGAGCCATACGAGCCATACGAGCCATACGCCCCGTACACCCCGTACACCCCGTACACCCCGTACGCCCCGTACACGTACGACGGCTTCGCCTCCTGAAATCGGTCAGCCGGCGAATCCGCGACCAAAAATCCAAGCACGCTTGATTGTTTCTGCCCCCGCTGCCATGCTCACCCCATGGCCGACCCAACGCCCGTGATCGACGATCTCCGCGCCGAGAGCGAGGAACTCGACCTGCTCGTGGCCGAGTTGAGCCCGGAGCAGTGGGCGCTCGGGACGCCCGCGCCCGGCTGGACCGTCGCCCACCAGATCGCCCACCTCGCCTGGACCGACCACTCCTCCGTGCTGGCGGTCACCGACCAGGACGCCTTCGCCCGTGAGGTCGAGAGCGCGCTGACCTCGCCCGGGGACTTCGTGGACAGTGGCGCGGAGGAAGGGGCAGGGAAGCCGCCCGCGCAGCTGCTCGCGGACTGGCGGGCCGGGCGCGAGGCCCTGGAGGACGCCCTGCGCGCGGCACCCGAGGGCGCGCGGTTCCCCTGGTACGGCCCGCCCATGTCCACCGCCTCCATGGCGACCGCCCGCCTCATGGAGACCTGGGCCCACGGCCTGGACGTCGCCGACGGACTGGGCGCCCCCCGGATCGCCCCCGGGGACCGCCTCCGCCACATCATTCGACTCGGCATCCGCACCCGCGACTTCGCCTTCGGTGTGCACGGACTTACTCCGCCCTTCGAGGAGTTCCGCGTCGAACTCACCATCCCCACCGGTGAGTTGTGGACGTACGGCCCCGAGGACGCGACCGACCGTGTCAGCGGCCCCGCCCTCGACTTCTGTCTCCTGGTCACCCAGCGCGCCCACCGCGCCGACCTCACCCTCCACACCGAGGGTTCCGACGCCGACCGCTGGCTGGACATCGCCCAGGCCTTCGCGGGACCGCCCGGCGCCGGTCGCGCCGCGAAGGGAGCCACCCGGTGAGTGTGCTCCGCATGGGCAACGCCTCCGGCTTCTACGGCGACCGCTTCGACGCGATGCGCGAGATGCTCACCGGCGGCGAACTCGACGTCCTCACCGGCGACTACCTCGCCGAGCTGACCATGCTCATCCTCGGCCGCGATCGCCTGAAGGACCCCACCGCCGGGTACGCCCGCACCTTCCTCCGCCAACTGGAGGAGTGCCTGGGCCTGGCGCAGGAGAAGGGTGTACGGATCGTCGCCAACGCCGGCGGCCTCAATCCCGCCGGACTCGCCCACGCGGTACGGGAGTTGGCGGACCGGCTCGGCATCCCCGTCCGCGTCGCCCACGTGGAGGGCGACGACCTCACCGCCCGCCATCCCGGCAGCCTCGCCGCCCACGCCTATCTCGGCGGCTTCGGTATCGCGGCCTGTCTGCGGGACGGCGCCGACATCGTGGTCACCGGCCGGGTGACGGACGCGGCGCTGGTCACCGGGCCCGCCGCCGCCCACTTCGGCTGGGGCCCGGGGGAGTACGACCGCCTCGCGGGCGCCGTCGTCGCCGGGCACGTACTGGAGTGCGGCGCCCAGGCCACCGGCGGCAACTACGCCTTCTTCCACGAGTCCGCCCATGCGGACCTGCGCCACCCCGGCTTCCCCCTCGCCGAACTCCACGCCGACGGAACGGCCGTCATCACCAAACACCCCGGCACCGGCGGCCTCGTTGACGTCGGCACGGTCACCGCCCAGCTCCTCTATGAGACGGGCGGCGCCCGGTACGCGGGCCCCGACGTCACCGCCCGCCTCGACACGATCAGGCTCACCCAGGACGGCCCCGACCGCGTCCGCGTCGAGGGCGTCCGCGGCGAGGCCCCGCCCCCGACCCTCAAGGTCGGCCTCAACAGGCTCGGCGGCTTCCGCAACGAGGTCACCTTCGTCCTGACCGGCCTGGAGATCGAACGCAAGGCCGCCCTGGTCCGCGACCAGCTGGAGACCGCGCTCGCCGCCGCCAAGTCCCGCCCGGAGCACGTCGATTGGGAACTGGCCCGCACCGACCGCCCCGACGCCCGCACCGAGGAGACCGCCAGCGCCCTCCTCCGCCTCGTCGTCCGCGACGCCGACCAGAACGCCGTCGGCCGCGCCCTCAGCGGAGCCGCCGTGGAGCTGGCCCTCGCGAGCTACCCCGGCTTCCACGTCCTGGCCCCACCCGGAAAGGGCGCGCCCTACGGGGTGTTCGAGGCGGCATACGTCGACCAGGGCACCGTCGAGCACACGGCGGTCCTCCACGACGGCCGCCGGCTCCCCGTGCCCCCGGCCGACGCCACCCTCGTACTACGGCCGGTCGACGAGCCACCCCTCCCGGAGCCGCTGCCCCCCGGACCGGTGCGCCGCGCGCCCCTCGGCCTCGTCGCCGGCGCCCGGAGCGGCGACAAGGGCGGCAACGCCAACATCGGCCTCTGGGCTCGTACGGACGACGCCTGGCGGTGGCTGGCACACACCCTCACCACCGACCGCCTCCGCGAACTCCTCCCGGAGACAGCCCGCTTGACCGTCACCCGGCACGTCCTCCCCAACCTCCGCGCCCTCAACTTCGAGATCGTCGGCATCCTCGGCGAGGGCGTCGCCTCGCAAGCCCGTTTCGACCCCCAGGCCAAGGCCCTCGGCGAATGGCTGCGCTCCCGCCACCTGGACATACCGGAGACGCTCCTATGACCGTCCTCAGCTCCGCCCTCGACCCGGGCGCCCCCGACCACACGGCGAACCGCGAGGCCATGCTCGCCAGGCTCGCCGAACTCGACGCCGAGCACGCGAAGGCCCTCGTGGGAGGCGGCGAGAAGTACATCGCCAGGCACCGGGGGCGCGGCAAACTGCTCGCCCGCGAGCGCATCGAACTGCTCCTCGACCCGGACACGCCCTTCCTGGAGCTGTCCCCGCTCGCCGCCTGGGGCAGCGAATACCCGGTCGGCGCCTCCCTCGTCACCGGCATCGGGATCGTCGAGGGCGTCGAGTGTCTGATCACCGCGAACGACCCGACCGTACGCGGCGGCGCGAGCAACCCGTGGAGCCTGAAGAAGGCCCTTCGGGCGAACGACATCGCGCTCGCCAACCGCCTGCCCTGCATCAGCCTGGTGGAGTCCGGCGGGGCCGATCTCCCCTCCCAGAAGGAGATCTTCATCCCCGGGGGCGCGGTCTTCCGCGACCTCACCCGGCTCTCCGCCGCCGGAATCCCGACCATCGCCGTCGTCTTCGGCAACTCCACCGCCGGCGGGGCCTACATCCCCGGTATGTCCGACCACGTGATCATGGTCAAGGAGCGGGCGAAGGTGTTCCTCGGCGGGCCGCCGCTCGTGAAGATGGCCACCGGCGAGGAGAGCGACGACGAGTCGTTGGGCGGCGCCGAGATGCACGCGCGCGTGTCGGGCCTCGCCGACCACTTCGCCGTCGACGAGCCCGACGCCCTCCGCCAGGCCCGCCGGGTCGTCGCCCGCCTCAACCACCGCAAGGCGTATGCCGATCCGGCCCCTTACCTGGTCCAGCCCCCCAAGTACGACCCCGACGAGCTGCTCGGCATCGTCCCGGGCGATCTGAAGGTGCCCTTCGACCCCCGCGAGGTGATCGCCCGGATCGTCGACGCCTCCGACTTCGACGAGTTCAAGCCCCTCTACGGCACCAGCCTGGTCACCGGCTGGGCCACCCTCCACGGCTACCCGCTCGGCATCCTCGCCAACGCCCAAGGGGTCCTCTTCAGCGAGGAGTCGCAGAAGGCGGCCCAGTTCATCCAGCTCGCCAACCAGCGCGACATCCCCCTCCTCTTCCTCCACAACACCACCGGTTACATGGTCGGCAAGGAGTACGAGCAGGGCGGCATCATCAAGCACGGCGCGATGATGATCAACGCGGTGAGCAACAGCCGGGTGCCCCACCTGTCCGTCCTCATGGGCGCCTCGTACGGCGCCGGTCACTACGGCATGTGCGGGCGCGCCTACGACCCCCGCTTCCTCTTCGCCTGGCCCAGCGCCAAGTCGGCGGTGATGGGTCCGCAGCAGCTGGCGGGCGTGCTCTCCATCGTGGCCCGGCAGTCGGCGGCGGCGAAGGGGCAGCCGTACGACGAGGACGCGGACGCCGCACTGCGCGCGATGGTGGAGCAGCAGATCGAGTCCGAGTCGCTCCCCATGTTCCTGTCCGGGCGGCTGTACGACGACGGCGTCATCGACCCCCGCGACACCCGCACCGTCCTCGGCCTGTGCCTGTCCGCGATCCACACGGCGCCCTACGAGGGCGCACGCGGTGGCTTCGGCGTCTTCCGGATGTAAGGAACGTGAGGGACCACGTGATTACGACACTCCTCGTCGCCAACCGGGGCGAGATCGCCTGCCGGATCTTCCGCACCTGCCGTGAGCTGGGAATCCAAACGGTCGCCGTGCACTCCGACGCCGACGAGAACGCCCTCCACGCGCGCGTGGCCGACGCGACGGTACGGCTGCCGGGCGCGACCCCCGCCGACACCTACCTGCGGGGCGACCTGATCGTGAAGGCCGCCCTCGCCGCCGGCGCCGACGCGGTCCACCCCGGCTACGGCTTCCTCTCCGAGAACCCGGACTTCGCCCGCCAGGTCCTCGACGCGGGCCTCGTCTGGATCGGCCCGGCTCCGGACGCGATCGAGGCGATGGCCTCCAAGATCCGGGCCAAGGAGCTGATGGGGCTCACCCCCCTGCGCGAGGTCACCGAGAACGATCTGCCGGTGCTGGTGAAGGCCGCAGCGGGCGGCGGCGGACGCGGCATGCGCGTGGTCCGCAGCCTGGGGGACCTGGACTCCGCCCTGGAGAGCGCCCGCGCCGAGGCCACGAGTGCCTTCGGCGACGGCGAGGTCTTCGTCGAGCCGTACGTCGAGAACGGCCGCCACGTCGAGGTCCAGATCCTCGCCGACACCCACGGCACGATCTGGCCCCTCGGCACCCGCGACTGCTCCCTCCAGCGCCGCCACCAGAAGGTCATCGAGGAGGCCCCGGCCCCCGCCCTCTCCGCGGCACTCACGGAGGAACTCCACACCCTGGCCGTACGCGCCGCCCGAGCGGTCTCCTACGTCGGCGCGGGCACGGTCGAGTTCCTCGTCGCCGACGGCAAGGCCCACTTCCTGGAGATGAACACCCGCCTCCAGGTCGAACACCCGGTGACGGAAGCCGTCTTCGGCCTCGACCTGGTGGCCGAGCAGATCCGCGTGGCCGAGGGCCACGCACTGCCGGCCGACCCCCCACGCGCGCGTGGCCACGCCGTCGAGGCCCGCCTGTACGCCGAGGACCCGGCGCGCCACTGGACCCCCCAGACCGGCACGCTGCACCGCCTCACCCTCCCCGAAGGCGTCTCCCAAGGCGTCTCCCAAGGCGTCTCCCAAGGCGTCTTCCAAGACGTTTCCCAAGGTGTCCGCCTGGACACCGGCTACACCGACGGCGACGACATCGGCGTCCACTACGACCCCATGCTCGCCAAGGTCATCGCCCATGCCCCCACCCGCGCGGAGGCGATCCGCCGCCTGGCCGCCGCCCTGGACCGGGCCACCATCCACGGCCCGACCACCAACCGCGACCTCCTCGCCCGCTCCCTGCGCCACGAGGAGTTCACGACGGCCCGCATGGACACGGGTTTCTACGACCGCCACCTGTCCGATCTGACCAGCCCCACCCTGGACCCCCACGCCCCCTTGGCCGCCGCCCTCGCCGACGCTGCCACCGAAGGCAACCCCCGCTTCGGCGGCTGGCGCAACGTCCCCTCACAACCCCAGGCCAGGCGCTACGCGACGGCAGGCGAGGAACACGAGGCGACGTACCGCCACACCCGCACCGGCCTGGAGGCAGACGGGGTCACGGTCGTCCACGCCGACGCACACCTGGTCGTACTCGAAGTGGACGGCGTACGAAGGAAGTTCGAGGTGACGCGGTACGGCACCCACCGCCACGTGAACACCACCCACCTCACCGCCCTCCCCCGCTTCCCCGACCCCACGACCCAACAGGCCCCCGGCTCCCTCCTCGCCCCCATGCCGGGCACGGTCGTCCGCGTGGCCGAGAACCTGAAGCCGGGCACCACCGTGGAGGCCGGAACCCCTCTCCTCTGGCTGGAGGCGATGAAGATGGAACACAAGATCACAGCGCCGGTGACAGGCACGCTGACGGCCCTGCACGCGGCCGTCGGACAGCAGGTGGAGATGGGCGCCCTCCTGGCCGTGGTGCAAGACCAAGCCCGCTAGGGGCGCGGGGAACTGCGCGACAAGCCCCCACAGACCCGCACCTCCGAACGGCCGACGCACCCTCCCCCTCAGGAGCCCCTCATGCCCCCAGTCCTGGAATCCGAAGAGCACAAGGCCCTACGAGCCGCTGTTTCCTCCCTCGGAAAGCGCTACGGCCGCGAATACATAGCCACGGTCAACAAAGAGGGCCGCCACCCCGACGAACTCTGGTCCGAGGCAGCCGAACTCGGCTACCTGGGTGTCAACCTCCCCGAGGCATACGGAGGCGGAGGCGGCGGAATCACCGAACTCTCCATCGTCCTCGAAGAACTGGGCGCCGCAGGCTGCCCCCTCCTCATGCTGGTCGTCTCCCCGGCGATCTGCGGCACGGTGATCTCGCGCTTCGGCACGGAGGCCCAGAAGCAGGCCTGGCTCCCCGGAATAGCCGACGGTTCCCGCCTGATGGCCTTCGGCATCACCGAACCCGACGCCGGCTCCAACAGTCACCGCATCACCACCACGGCCCGCAGGGACGAGACAGGAGACTGGCTGCTCACGGGCCGCAAGGTCTTCATCTCCGGCGTCGACAGGGCGGACGCCGTCCTGATAGTCGGCCGCACCGAGACCGTGTCCGACGAAGACGGCCGAACCGGCACCCTCAAACCCTGCCTCTTCATCGTCCCCACGGACACCCCCGGCTTCGAGTACCGCCAGATCGACATGGAACTCCGCGCCGCCGAGAAGCAGTTCGAGCTGACCTTCGACGACCTCCGGCTCCCCGCCGACGCGCTCGTCGGCGACGAGAACGCCGGCCTGCTCCAGCTCTTCGCCGGCCTCAACCCCGAGCGGATCATGACGGCCGCCTTCGCGATCGGCATGGCCAGGTACGCCCTCGCCAAGGCTGTCGACTACGCCCGCGACCGCACCGTATGGGGTCAGCCCATCGGCGCTCACCAGGCGATCGCCCACCCCCTCGCCCAGTCCCACATCGAACTCGAACTGGCCCGCCTGATGATGCAGAAGGCGGCCCACCTCTACGACGCCGGCGACGACGCGGCGGCCGGCGAGGCCGCCAACATGGCCAAGTACGCGGCGGGGGAGGCCTGCGTGAAGGCCGTCGACCAGGCCGTGCACACCCTCGGCGGCAACGGCCTCACGACCGAGTTCGGCCTCGCCTCGCTGATAACGGCCGCGCGCGTGTCTCGTATCGCGCCGGTGAGCCGGGAGATGATTCTCAACTACGTCTCCCACCAGACCCTGGGCCTGCCGAAGTCGTACTGAGCCGCCACCCGACGCCGGAACGCGGCCGTACGTGCCGAAGCGCGCGAGGAGGAACCATGTTCCGCAGCGAGTACGCAGACGTCCCACCCGTCGAACTCCCCATCCACGACGCCGTACTGGCCCGCGCCGCCGAGTTCGGCGACCTGCCCGCGCTGATCGACGGCGTCGACGGCACGACCCTCACGTACGAACAGGTGGACCGCTTCCACCGGCGGCTGGCCGCCGCGTTCGCCGAGGCGGGCGTCCGCAAGGGTGACGTTCTCGCCCTGCACAGCCCCAACACGATCGCCTACCCGACGGCGTTCTACGCGGCCACGCGCGCGGGTGCCACGGTCACCACCGTGCACCCGCTGGCCACCCCGGGCGAGCTGGCCAAACAGCTGCAGGACTCGGGGGCGAGCTGGATCGTCACGGTCTCACCCCTCCTCGAAACCGCCCGCGCCGCCGCCGAACGCGTCGGCGGCATACGGGAGATCTTCGTCTGCGACAGCGCCCCCGGCCACCGCTCGCTGATCGACATGCTCGCCTCCACCGCGCCCGAACCGACCGTCGGCATCGACCCGGTGACGGACCTCGCGGCCCTCCCGTACTCCTCCGGCACGACCGGCGTCCCCAAGGGCGTCATGCTCACCCACCGGTCCATCGCCACCAACCTCGCCCAGCTCGAAGAGGTCATGCCGGCCGGCCCCGGCGACCGCGTCCTCGCCGTGCTCCCGTTCTTCCACATCTACGGCCTCACCGCCCTGATGAACGCCCCGCTGCGGCTCGGCGCCACGGTCGTCGTCCTGCCCCGCTTCGACCTGGAGGTGTACCTCGCGGCCATCGCCACGTACGGCATCACGCACCTCTACGTGGCCCCGCCGATCGTCCTCGCCCTCGCCAAGCACCCGGCCGCCGAGCGCTACGACCTCTCCACGGTCCGGCACATCCTCTCCGCCGCCGCACCCCTCGACGCACAGCTCGCCGCCGCCTGCTCCGCCCGCCTCGGCCTGCCGCCCGTCGTCCAGGGCTACGGCATGACCGAACTCTCCCCCTGCTCCCACATCGTGCCCCTGGCCCAGGCCGCCGCAGCGCCCCCCGGCACCGTCGGCAAACTCATCGCCGGCACCGAGATGCGGATCGTCTCCCTCGACGACCCCGGCAAGGACATCGGCGTCGGCGAACAGGGCGAGATCGTCATCCGGGGCCCCCAGGTCATGAAGGGCTACCTGGGCCGCCCCCAGGCCACCGCCGACATGATCGACGCCGACGGCTGGCTCTCCACCGGGGACATCGGGCACACCGACGCCGACGGCTGGCTGTACGTCGTCGACCGCGTCAAGGAACTCATCAAGTACAAGGGCTTCCAGGTCGCCCCCGCCGAACTCGAAGCACTCCTCGTCACCCACCCCGGCATCGCCGACGCCGCCGTCATCGGCCACTACAACGACGACGGCAACGAGGTCCCGCACGCCTTCGTCGTCCGCCACCCCACCGCGCGCGAACTCTCCGAGGGCGAGGTCATGATGTACGTCGCCGAACGCGTCGCCCCCTACAAACGCGTCCGCCACGTCACCTTCATCGCCGACGTGCCCCGCGCGGCCTCCGGGAAGATACTCCGCCGCGAACTCAGGGAGCGCCTGTGACCGACCTGATCCGATACGCCCACCACCGGGGGATCGCCACCCTCACCCTCGACTCCCCGGCCAACCGCAACGCCCTCTCCGCCGCCCTCGTCGCAGAACTCCGCGGCGCCCTCGACCGGTGCGGCAAGGACGACACCGTACGAGCCGTCGTCCTCACCCACACCGGCAACACCTTCTGCGCCGGCGCCGACCTGCGCGACCCACCCGACCCGCAGGCCCTGGTCGATCTCCTCCGCCTCCTCCTCGAACTGCCCAGACCCGTCGTCGCCCGCGTCACCGGACACGTCCGGGCGGGCGGCCTCGGCCTGCTCGGCGCCTGCGACATCGCCGCCGCCGGCCCCGAGGCCACCTTCGCCCTCACCGAGGTCCGCATCGGCGTCGCCCCCGCCGTCATCTCCCTCACCCTCCGCCCCCGCACCGACCCCCGCGCCCTCGCCCGCTACTACCTCACCGGCGAGAGGTTCGGCCCCGCCGAAGCCGCCCGTATCGGCCTGCTCACCGACGCGGGCGCCGATGTCGACGACGTACTCGAACCCGTCCTCGACGGACTGCGCCGAGCCTCCCCGAGGGCCCTGGCGGAGACGAAACACCTGCTCACGGCTAAGGTGCTGGAGAACTTCGACCAGGACGCGGGCGAACTGACCCGCCGCTCGTCGCGGCTGTTCGCCTCCGCCGACGCCCGCGAGGGCATGACGGCCTTCCTCGAAAGACGGGAACCGGGATGGGTGCTGTGAGCACGATGGGCACATCCGTTGACACCGGCACCGGCACCGGCACGGTGGCCGACCGAGGGCCCAAACAGGACCGCAGCCGGGTCACCCGCAAGCGGCTCCTGGAAGCCGCCGTGTCCTGCCTCGCCGAACACGGCTGGGCCGGCTCCACCGTCTCCGTCGTCGCCGAACGCGCCGGCGTCTCCCGCGGCGCCGCCCAACACCACTTCCGTACCCGCGAGGACCTGTTCACCGCGGCCGTCGAGTACGTCGCCGAGGAGCGCTCCCTCGCCCTGCGCGCCCTCTTCCCCGAGGGCGCCGCCGACCGCCGGGCCGTCGTCACCGCCGTCGTCGACCTCTACACCGGCCCCCTCTTCCGCGCCGCCCTCCACCTCTGGGTCGCCGCCTCCAACGAGGACCAGCTCCGCCCCCGCGTGACCGAGCTCGAAGCCCGCGTCGGCCGCGAGACCCACCGCATCGCCGTCGACCTCCTCCGCGCCGACGAAACCGTCCCCGGCGTCCGCGAAACCGTCCAGGGCCTCCTCGACATGGCCCGAGGCCTTGGCCTCGCCAACCTCCTCACCGACGACACGGGCCGCCGCGACAGGGTGGTGGCCCAGTGGGCGGCCCTGCTGGACGACGTACTCGGCTGACAAGCCCTTACGGACTCAGCCGCTCCGCCGAGGTCACGGACTGAGCCGCTCCACCCGCCACGACCCGTCCGGCTCCGCCACGTACCGCAGCCGGTCGTGCAGCCGGTTCCACCGCCCCTGCCAGAACTCCACACTCTGCGGCGCGACCCGGAAACCACCCCAGTTCGGCGGCACCGGCACCTGCTCACCCTCCGGATAGCGGGCGTGCAACTCCTCGTACGCGACGTCCAGTTCGGCCCGCGAGGAGATCACCGAGGACTGCGCGCTGGCCCACGCGCCCAGCTGCGAACCATGCGGACGCGTACGGAAGTACGCCGCCGTCTCGTCCCGCCCGGTCCGCCGCGCCGTACCCGTCACGATCACCTGCCGGGCGAGCGCATGCCACGGGAAGAGCAGCGAGACGTACGGGTTCTCCGCCAGGTCATGGGCTTTGCGGGAGTCGTAGTTCGTGTAGAAGACGAAGCCCTGTGCGTCGTACGCCTTCATCAGCACCGTACGAGAACCCGGGCGCCCGTCGGCGTCCGCCGTCGACACGACCATGGCGTTCGGCTCGTACACCGCGCCCTCCTGCGCGGCCTGCCGGAACCACCGCGCGAACTGCTCCATCGGATCACCGGCCAGCTCGCTCTCGTCGAGCCCGTCGGCCCGGTACTGCTTGCGCATGCGAGCGGGATCGTGATCGTTCACGTGGTCATCCTGCCGTATGAACGGCCGGCCGGAGAGGAAGTGGCACTGAGTGCCGCGAACTCTCCCCAAATGTGGCACTCAGGCGTATGGTGCTGGAACCCCCTGTCGCACACATCAAGAGGAGCCGCCTGATGTCCGACTTCGTACCCGGACTCGAAGGAGTCGTCGCGTTCGAGACGGAGATCGCCGAACCGGACAAGGAAGGCGGTGCACTCCGGTACCGCGGCGTCGACATCGAGGACCTGGTCGGCCACGTCTCCTTCGGCAACGTCTGGGGCCTGCTCGTCGACGGTGCCTTCCGCCCCGGCCTGCCGCCCGCCGAGCCGTTCCCCATCCCCGTCCACTCGGGTGACATCCGCGTCGACGTCCAGTCCGCGCTGGCCATGCTCGCCCCGGTCTGGGGTCTCAAGCCCCTCCTGGACATCGACGAGCAGCAGGCCCGCGCCGACCTGGCCCGCGCCGCCGTCATGGCCCTCTCCTACGTCGCCCAGTCCGCCCGGGGCCAGGGCCACCCCATGGTTCCGCAGCGTGAGATCGACAAGGCCCAGTCCGTCGTCGAACGCTTCATGATCCGCTGGCGCGGGGAGCCGGACCCCAAGCACGTGGCGGCGGTCGACGCGTACTGGACCTCGGCGGCCGAGCACGGCATGAATGCGTCCACGTTCACGGCGAGGGTCATCGCGTCGACCGGCGCGGACGTGGCCGCCGCCCTCTCCGGCGCCGTGGGAGCCATGTCCGGCCCCCTCCACGGCGGCGCCCCCTCCCGCGTCCTCGGCATGATCGAGGAGATCGAACGCACGGGCGACGCCGACGCCTACGTGAAACAGGCCCTCGACAAGGGCGAACGCCTCATGGGCTTCGGCCACCGCGTCTACCGCGCCGAGGACCCCCGCGCCCGAGTCCTCCGCCGCACCGCCCGCGACCTCGGCGCCCCCCGCTTCGAGGTCGCCGAGGCCCTGGAGAAGGCGGCCCTGGCGGAACTCCACGCCCGCCGCCCCGACCGCGTCCTCGCCACGAACGTCGAATTCTGGGCCGCGATCGTCCTCGACTTCGCCGAGGTCCCCGCCCACATGTTCACGTCGATGTTCACCTGCGCCCGCACGGCGGGCTGGTCGGCGCACATCCTCGAACAGAAGCGCACCGGCCGCCTCGTCCGCCCCTCCGCCCGCTATGTGGGGCCGAGCACGCGCAGCCCGCAGGAGATCGCGGGATACGAGGACATCGCCCCGTAGCCTTCTCGCCGCAGCACGCGGGGCTGAGCAGCTCCGCGTGCTGCCGCTCGGCGACCAGCGGATGCGCCCGCAGCTTCTGAGATGCGTCCGCGAGAGAAGAGAAGAGAAGAAGGGCTGGGGCCGGATTCCGAGGTTCGGACGGAACGCCGACAGCCCATGCGCGTGACGCGCACGTAGTCCATGCGCGGGCGTCGAACGAGTATCGGAAGCATGCTCCGACGACACTCCGCCAACGGGCTTTCGAACGTGCCCCGCGTCACACGCATGCGATCCATAGGGAAAACCCGCCCCCGCACCCATGTAAACGCAGACGACCCGCAGACTCTGGGTCCCTCCGCCACGAGGGCGGAGAAGCCGGCCGGACGTACCGGCGAGTCTGCGGGTCGGGTGACTGCTGAGATTGGGCCGGCTGCGCGCTCAACACGCGCTGGTCCGGCACCGCACTGTGTGTGGTGCAGGGCCGCTAGCCCGCAGCCACCTCACGCGTCCGGTTGTCATACATCTGCCGAACCACCTCCTCTCTCGTGTACCGCACACACTAAGAAGCGCTCTGCGGACACTCAAGCGATTTTCCGAGAGGATCACCCGGGTACTGCCCCTTCGGCCCACCCTTGCTGCCCCGCGATGCCTGGCTTCGAGGTCATCGAGGGCGTATCCAGGAGGGGTTGGGTTTCCTGTACAGGCAGAGAGGTCACCGTGCGAGCCCGAGACGACTCCAGGTCCACAGACGCCGAGAGCGGGCGCGTACGGCCACGCCCGCCGACGGCAGGGGGCGAGGGGCGGCTCCAAGGCCTCTCGGCGCTGCAGGGCGCCGCCGGGAACGAGGCTGTCGTCCAGATGCTCCGCCGGGACGGGCACCCCTGGGCGCGGGAACAGCATCAGCACGGTGCCGGATGCGGCCACCAGGAGGATGGCGGGCAGCCTGCCGGACCGGCGGTGCAGCGCTCTGCCGTCCACAACGTCCTGAGTACCGGCGGCAGGCCCCTCGACGACACCGCCCGTGCCGATATGGAAGGCCGGCTCGGCGCGGACTTCGCCGATGTCCGCATCCACACCGACGCCGCGGCGAAGGCATCCGCCGCTGAGATCGGCGCCCGCGCCTACACCTCCGGCAACCACATCGTCATCGGCGACGGGGGAGCGGACGAGCACACCCTCGCCCATGAGCTGACGCACGTCATCCAGCAGCGTCAGGGGCCCGTCGCCGGAACCGACAACGGAGCGGGACTGAGCGTGTCCGACCCGTCCGACCGGTTCGAGAGGGAGGCGGAAGCCAACGCGACCAGGGCCATGAGTGTGCCGGGCCCGTCGGCGGGGGCGGGCGGCCGGCTGTCGTCCGGCGGCCCCGACGTCGCCCGGGCGGCGGATCACCGCGCGCCGACCGGTGATCCGGCCGTCCAGCGGGCGACGGAAGTCCAGCGCCTGGAGACCAAGGAACTCGTCATTCAGGGCGTCGGCGGCGAAGGGCCGACGACGATCCGCTCGGCGTCGGACCTGCTGATCTGGCTGCAGGGCCACCCCGTGCGCCCCGCGCCCCGGAACTACGCCGAGCCCGCCGTCCTGCAGAAGATCCTGGCACGGCTGGAACTGCGGACCGCTCCTGTCGGCCACGTCGAGGTCTGGAACGTTCTGCGCGAGGTCATCGCCCCGGCCGACAGCAGCAGCGAGAGCGAGAGCGAAAGCGACGAAGAGGGCGGTTTCTTCCGGCAGACGGCGGCGAGCCGGGACAGCGACGAGGAGTCGGACAGCGCCTCCAGCGTGTCCTCGTCGGACTCCGAGTCGGAGGACGACTGGGAGGAGGGGGAGTGGAAACGGGGCGATATCGGCCTTGCGGAACCCCAGGAGTTCCGTCGTCGGATGCCCGAAGAGGTTCTCGCGGAACGCAAGAGAATCCTGGACGAGAGCCTGTCCGGCTACCGCCTGGTCGGATTCCACGGCACCAACGTCGAGAGCGTCGGAAGTCTGGTCACGCATGGGCCGGATCCAGCCTTGGTCGGCGTGGCGAACGGCGTTGGTAAGGGGCCGGGGTTCTATGTCGCTCCGGTGGTCGGTCCGGTCGGAGTGACACCGCCCGGCACGAGTGCGGCGAAGAACGATGCGAAACTCTGGGGGAAGTTCCTGCTTGCCGTCTATGTGAAGGCCGACGTCCATGTGGAGAGGCACTTCGACGCCTCGGACGCCGGTTTCGAGTTCGAGAGCGACGACGCTTCCACGTCCGGGCCGGTGATGACGTACTACGGTTCCGACGAACTCGTCATCCCCTCCGCGCTGTTCGGCAACATCAAGCTGGTCCGCAACGTGGACGACGTGGCGATGACGTCGGACCCGGCCTACGAGGTGGAGGCGTACGAGGACGGCGTGAGCCAGTACAGCAAGGCACCGAAGAAGGGGAAGCCGAAGAGGTGAGCGGGCCGGTCCGCCGGAGAGCCTGACGGGCGGGACGGGTCCGAGCCCGTCTTCGGCGGCCCCGGCGGACGGCTCAGGCGCTCTCGGGCGCGACCCGCCCGACCCTTACTCGGCCTCCCGCGAGCCGTGAGGGCCCGTGCGCAGTACGGCGAACACGGCCTTGGCCAAGGTGCCGTCCGCAAGGCTCCAGTGGCCGGTGACGTGCCCCTTCGCACCCTCCGGTAGATCGAGCGGGCCGGGCCGCAGGACGCGGTTCAGGTGGAGGAGGGTCGTGCCGGGCCGGATGGGCAGCTCGGTGGCCTCGGGGGTGTCGGTGGGGGTGGGGGTGGCCACGGACAGGGGGCCGTCTCCCCCGTAGGACCGGGTGATCTCGTGGTCCGGGGTGTCGGTGAGGCTCTGGGCCTGGGGTTCGGAGTGGCCCTCGAACAAGGCCAGGAGCTGGGCGATCAGGACCGGGTCGTGACAGCCGTCGTAGGCCCAGCGCTTGCCCAGGACGCCGTGTTCCATGGTGCCGATGAGGGCGTGCTCGGCGTCGGGGAGAGGTGCGCCCCGATAGGTGAGAGGCGTCAGGTAGTGGACCGGGGTGGGGCCGGAGGTGTCGGTGACGACCATGAACTCGATGCCGACCTCGCCCTTCGGGTCGTCGAGACGGAAGCCGCCGGCCTTGGTCAGCTCGGGTGTGGCGGTGCCGCCGGCGTACCAGGGGCGGGTGGGCAGCCACGAGGCCAGAAGTTCGACCTTGGTGGGCGTGAGGGTGGTGTGGTGGATGAGCGCCATGGTGGAAATTCTCCGCCGGACCGATGGACGGACGCGAGCCCTTTCTCTCGTCCGTCTGCCGCTCTGCCCGCTCGCCCGCTCCGGCCCACACCGCCTGTGGCGCCCCGCCCTCTGCCCGCGTGCCTGCTCCGGTTCTACTCCGACGACCTCTCCAGCGCCTCCAGGTCCAGTGCCGTGGCGATGCGTACGGCGATGTCCTCGGCGTAGATCGCGTCCGTGCGTTCGAAGGGGGTGCGGCCTGCGCTGCGGAGGAAGGTGACGACGCCGAGGGTGCGGCCGCGGCTGCGGAGGACGGCGCAGAGGGCGTGGACGCTGTCCGGGGGCCACTGGCGGCCGGTGGCCCAGTCGCGGGCCGCTTCCGGGGTGGCCGTGCCGGCGCCGGCGCGGACCGAGCCCGCTCGCTCCACGCACTGGAGGGCGGGGTGGCCGTTGCCGTAGCGGACGGGGATGCCGGCGTGTCCGGCGAGGTGGCTGGGGCCGGGCTGGCCGGAGGGGGTGGCGGCGGCGCGTACGAGGCGGGCGGGGCCTTCACCGTCGGTGAGGGAGCCGCCGGCGACGCGGTCGATGAGGGCGTGGTCGGCGAAGCCGGCGAGGGCGAAGTCGAGGTGGACGGTGGCGGCCTCGCCGGGGTCCTCGCACTCGGCGGCGGCACGCGTGGCCCGGTGGAGCTGGTTGACGCGGAAGCGCAGCTGGGCGGCCTCCTGCTCGGTCTGTTTGGCCTCGGTGATGTCCTGGAAGAGCCAGCCGACGCCCAGGGGAACCGGTTCCTCGGCGAGGGGGGAGGAGAGGCGGAGGAATCCGCTGCGCCAGCAGCGGCGTTTCTCGCCGTCGGGGGTGCGGACGCCGACCCAGATCTCGGCGGGCGCGGGCGGGGCGCCCTCGGCGAGGACGTGGGTGAGGGCGCTCTCCAGTTCCTCGACGCCCTGGGCGAGCAGTTCGCCGATCGGGCGCCCGAGGACGGCCGTACGGCCGATGCCGAGGGCGCGGGCGGCGTGGGCGTTGACGACGGCGGGGCGCAGGTCGGCGTCGACGAGGACGACGCCCCAGGACGCGTCCTCGAAGAGGGCCTCGCTGAGGGCGATGGACCGTTCGAGGTCGATCTGCGCGTGGACCTCGCTGAAGGCGCAGTACAGGCCGGCGGGCTTGCCGTCGGGCCCGCGTACGGCGGCGGACTGGGTGCGCACGAGGACACGGCCGCCGTCCTTCGTGACCAGGGCGAACTCGTGCACCTGCCGGCCGGCCGCGTGCATGGCGGCCATCAGCCGCGTCTCGACCTCCTCGGCGTCGGCCGTCCGTACGGCCCACCCGGCGAATCCGCGGCGCCCCACGGCCTCCTCCGCGCTCCAGCCCAGGATGCGTTCGGCCTCGCGGTTCCAGTGGGTGACGACGCCGTCGGCGTCGAAGGCGCACAGGGCCGCGTCCATTCCGTCCAGCAGGGCGGCGAGGAGATCCGAGCCACCGGCGTCCATGGAGCCCTCGGTGCCTTCGGTGTCCTCGGTGTTCACCGTGCCCTCGATGTCCTTGGTGTCCTCGTCCGTCGGACCGGTCCGCTCGGGCTCGTCGGGCCCGAGTTCGTCGGTGGTTCCACTACGCCGGGAAGCACTCACCTGAACCCCCTGCAGGCTGCGTTGCGTCCGCATGTACGGCATGTACGGCGCGTCGGTTCGCTCACTCACCATCATTCAACTCGAACGTGACCCAGCCCACATCTGGTTCACGCAAGATGTGGATGAAATCGTTGTACGCCGGATTTCCTCCTCACCCTTCTCAACGTTCCCACGAACCCGGGGACTCAGTCAGCGCAGGTAGAAGATGCGGTCGCCGTACTCCCGCATCACCCGGTCGTTCCAGTCGAGCCCGCCGTCGACGTTCCCGGAGCGGAGCAGAGGCGGTTCGATGCCCCGGTCCGCGAGGGAGGCGGCGGCGGTGGCCATGACCGACTGGAGGATCGCGGAGGTGACGACGGTGGAGGCCGGGGCGAAGGGGGCGGGGATGGTGTCGAGGGTGAGTTCCGCGTCGCCGACCGCGATCTTCGAGTCGAGGACGAGGTCGCAGTGGTCCTTGAGGAAGGTGCCGGAGGAGTGGCGTGATGCCGTCTCCGTGGCGTACGCGACCGAGGTGACGCCGATGACCTTCGCTCCCAGCTCCCGGGCGTGCGCGGCCATCTCGACGGGCAGGGCGTTGCGGCCGGAGAGCGAGATCACCACGAGCAGGTCGCCTGCCCGCAGCGGGCTGGTGTCGAGCACGGCGGTCGCCAGTCCGTCGACCCGTTCCAGCGCCGAGCCGAGCGTGGCGGGCAGTACGTCCACACCCACCGCGCCGGGGACGGCCAGCAGGTTCATCAGCGCGAGACCGCCGGCCCGGTAGACGAGGTCCTGCGCGGCGAGCGACGAGTGTCCGGCCCCGAACGCGAACAGCCGGCCCCCGGCGGCGACCGTGTCCGCGATCATCTCGCCGGCCGTGGTGATCGTCTCGCTCTCCTCGTCCCGTACGCGCTCCAGCAGCCTGATGGCCGCGTCGAGGAATCGCCCGGCCGGCCTGCCGTCGTCCATGTGTGAACCCCTCAGCCCTCTCGTCGGCCCGTAGTGTCGCGGATCACGTTAGAGGTCTGGACCACTGGGGTGTCAATATGGCCGGGAGGCGGTCCGCGGGCTTCTCTCGCCCGCGACCGTCAAAAGCAAGGGGTGCGACCCGTGCCGTCAAGGGGCGAACGCGACCAGGCCACGAATGACCGCAGCCGCCCATGCACCGGAACCTCCCGAGTTTCGACACGGGGTCCAGTGGAGTCAGAAAAGGGGTGTTAGGTCACAAATCGGCCACTGGGCGGGAGTCGTGCCGTCGTCGTTCCCCCGGCGCCACCCGGTTGTCAGTCGGATGCGTAAGAATTGAGTCCAGGGCCAGCGCAGCAAGCCGCAGCAAGCCGGTGTGGCCGTCGAAGCCTCCGGCTGAATCTCATCGAGGGGCACGTATGTCCGGACTGATCGATACGACGGAGATGTATCTCCGCACCATCCTCGAGCTCGAGGAGGAAGGTGTGGTCCCCATGCGCGCCCGGATCGCCGAGCGGCTCGACCAGAGCGGCCCCACGGTGAGCCAGACGGTCGCGCGCATGGAGCGCGACGGCCTGGTGTCCGTCGCCGCGGACCGCCACCTGGAGCTCACCGAGGAGGGCCGCCGGCTGGCGACGCGCGTGATGCGCAAGCACCGCCTCGCGGAGTGCCTGCTCGTCGACGTGATCGGCCTGGAGTGGGAGCAGGTGCACGCGGAGGCGTGTCGCTGGGAGCACGTGATGAGCGAGGCGGTCGAGCGCCGCGTCCTGGAGCTGCTGCGCCACCCCACCGAGTCGCCGTACGGCAACCCGATCCCGGGCCTGGAGGAGCTGGGCGAGAAGGACGGCGCGGACCCCTTCCTGGACGAGGGCATGGTGTCGCTCGCGGACCTCGACCCGGGCACCGAGGGCAAGACCGTCGTCGTACGCCGGATCGGCGAGCCCATCCAGACGGACGCCCAGCTGATGTACACGCTGCGGCGCGCGGGCGTGCAGCCCGGTTCCGTGGTGAGCGTGACGGAGGCGGCCGGCGGTGTCCTCGTGGGCAGCGGCGGCGAGGCGGCGGAGCTGGAGGCGGACGTCGCCTCGCACGTGTTCGTCGCCAAGCGCTGACACCCGTACACCGATCGATTTCGACCATCCGGTTTCGGCCCGTGCCCACCCCCGGTCGGCGGCTGTTCGGCACGTGTCGAGGGATGTTCGTATCGTCGCCAACTCCCGGTGTGGGAGGGGAAGTTGTGGCGTACTGGGGTCCAAGTTCGGGATCCCGGCGAATCCAAGATTCAGTGCGCGGAATCGCAGCGCGCGGGCCGTTCGCGTGCGAGGCTTGCGCGTGAGGCATATGACCTGAGGGGCTCTTGGCCGCCCGAGACGGTGATCTCCGGTGGCAGGGGAGGGGGCGGGGCGGATGTGCCGTGGACGTGAGGAGGGCCCCGGCGCCGTGTGGCGCCGGGGCCTGTCC
>NZ_JBHVDX010000085.1:0-38763 GCF_042802555.1 Streptomyces sp. NPDC057474
CGGGTTATCGGTAAGAGGGGCGTTAAATAAACCATATTGCCCCGCTTACACTGGGGGGTTTTTGGTCCGGGGGTGCGGGGGCGCCCAGACCGTGCCGGGCACCGGCGGGACAGCCGGAAACACAGCCAGAGAGAACCAGAGAAGGAGACGGGCGCCGTGACGGTCGCCGTACAGACCACGCTCGCCAGGCCCGCCCCACGGCCGGCCGTGCGCGGTGTCACCGCCGCCCAGGCCCTGGCCCGGGGCGGCCTGCTCACCCTGGCCGCCCTGCTGCTCGGCCTCACCGCACAGCTGCTGCTGCTCAGCGTCCTCCAGCAACGGGTCGCCCAGCACGCCGCGTTCGACGAACTGCGCGCCCAACTCGCCCTGGGGACGGCCCCGGTGGCCCAGGTCGACCAGAGCGGCCAACTGCTCGCGCCCGGCACCCCGGTCGCACTCATCGACATCCCCGCCATCGGCGTCCACCAGGTCGTCCTGGAGGGCACCGACTCCGCCGTCCTCGCCGACGGCCCCGGCCACCGCCGGGACACCCCGCTGCCCGGGCAGGCCGGCACCAGCGCGCTGTTCGGCCGCGCGGCGGCGTACGGCGGCGCGTTCGGCCGGCTGGACGAGCTCGAGAAGGGGGTCACGTTCACCGTGACCACCGGCCAGGGCAAGGCGACGTACCAGGTCATCGGTGTACGCCGGGCCGGTGATCCGGTGCCCCTCCCGCCCGCCCAGGGCAAGGGCCGCCTGGTGCTGGTCACCGCCACCGGCCCGCGTTACATGCCCGGCGGTGTGCTGCGCGTCGACGCCGACCTGATCTCCGGAATCGCCCAGACCCCGGCGGCCGTGATCCGCGCCGGCACGCTCCCGGACGCCGAGCAGCCGCTCGCGCGCCCGGCGGGAGTGCCGTGGTCGCTGGTGATGTGGCTGCAGGCGCTGGTGGCCGGGGCGGTCGCGGCGGTGTGGGCCTGGCACAAGTGGGGGCGCCGGCAGACCTGGATCGTGTTCGCCCCTGTCGTCGCCGTGCTCGGGCTCCAGGTGGCGGTGCGCACGACCGAGCTACTGCCGAATCTGCTGTGAAACGACCAGAGACCGACATGATCACTAAGAGGTGTCCGACGTGACCGACGCGCTTGCTTCCTCCGACACGGTCGTGCTGCCCCCTGTGGCGCCGACGGCCACTTCCGCGACTTCTCCCGCGACTGCTCCCGCGACGCTCGAAGCGCTTGCCGTCTCGGCGTGGTTCGGCAGCCACAAGGTGCTGGAACAGGTCTCCCTCACCATGCCCGCGGGCCAGGTCACCGCCCTCATCGGCCCCTCCGGCTGCGGAAAGTCGACCTTCCTGCGCACGCTCAACCGGATGCACGAGTTGATTCCGGCGGCACAGTTCGCCGGGGAGGTGCTCTTCGAGGGCGAGGACATCTACGCCCCCGAGCGCCGCCTGACGGACGCCCGCCGGCGCATCGGCATGGTCTTCCAGAAGCCGAACCCGTTTCCCGCGATGTCGATCTACGACAACGTGGTGGCGGGCCTGCGTCTGACGGGCGCCCGTGCGAACCGTCGTACGAAGGACGAACTGGTCGAGGAGTGCCTCACCCGAGCCGGTCTGTGGAAGGAGGTCAGAGGTCGCCTCCGCCAGCCCGGCGGCGCCCTCTCCGGCGGCCAGCAGCAGCGCCTGTGCATCGCCCGCGCCCTCGCCGTACGGCCCCGGGTGCTGCTGATGGACGAACCGTGCTCGGCCCTCGATCCGACGTCCACCCGCCGGGTCGAGGAGACCATCCAGGAACTCGCCGATGAGGTGACCATCGTGATCGTCACCCACAACATGCAGCAGGCGGCGCGCGTCTCGCAGCAATGCGCGTTCTTCCTGGCCGAGCACGGCACACCGGGCGGGATCGTCGAGCACGGTGCCACGGAGCGCGTCTTCGGCAGCCCGGAGGACCAGCGGACGGCGGACTACGTGGCGGGCCGGTTCGGCTGACGGAAGGGGCTTACGGCTGTTTGCGGGCCAGAAGGAAGGCGCGCTTCCCCGCACTGTCTCCATCGGGATTCCGCCCGGCCCCACCGGCTGCATCGACACCCACCCCCACCCCCACACAACAACGTCGGCTTCCAAGACCACCACCAGGTCCTGTAAGCCGACGTCACGCTCAGTCTTGTCGGTCACACGAACCCAGGCCTCCAGGCGGGGTGCCGCCCGCCGCCACTCATCCCGCGATCGGCGGCACTCATCAGGTGGACACCACAGCAACAGGTCCGCATCCCAGGGACACACTGCGGCTCTGGGAGCCCGAACCAGCACCGGTGGTGTCCTCCAGGCGGTGTCAGAACAGCGGGTCGTCGAACCGGCCCAGCACCTCGCGTACCTCCGGCTCGACGAAGTCGAGCATGTGGTCGCAGCGGTGGCCGGCCCAGAAGTGCGGTCTGTGTGAGCTGAACGTGTTCCGCAAGGCACATCTGCCGCACCGGTCCGGTCAGCAACCGGCTGCGCCGGCCACGACCAGCCGTGCTCGAAGAGGCCGTCGCTGTACGCCTCTCGGAAGGCGGCATCAGGCAGCAGCTCTTCCCGGACAACGGGTGCTGCCGCCTCCACCCGCGGACCAGTGAATAATCCAGAGCCGCCCGAAAAATCGAACAGGCCCCCGACGGAGCCCACTGAGTGATCCCGTCGAACGCTGCTACCACCCTGCTACCGACGCTCGACTCCGGCGCGCCCTTTCCCGACCGGGACACGATCGTCTTCGTCACCTCCGGCGTCATCGTCACCACCCTGGTCGTGCAGGGCCTGCTGCTGCCGGCCGTGGTGCGCTGGGCCCGGCTGCCCCGCGACACGTCGGTGGAGGAGGAACACTTCCTCGCCGAGACGACCGCGACCGAGGAGGCCCTCAAGGCACTCCCCACGCTCGCCGAGGAACTGGACACGGACCCGGCGGTCGCCGAACGCATGCGCCAGGAGTACGAGACCCACCTGCTCGTCGTTCGCGTCGGCGGCGGCGAGACCGCCACCGACGACGAAGCCGCCGTGCGCCACCACCGGCACTACACCGCGCTGCGCCTGGCCCTCCTCGCCCACAAACGGGCCACCGTGCTCCGCCTGTGTGACGACCGCGAGATCGACGACACCGTGCTGCGCCAGGTCCAGCGCCATCTCGACCTCGAAGAAGTACGGCTGTCCCGACGCCAAGCCGCCGAATGACCCCCACCAGGACAGGAGCCACCATGAACGCACCCCCGGACGGGAACGCCCGTGAAGAGGTCCTCGCGGCCTACCGCGCCCACCTGCAGGCGATGACCGACGGCGACACCGGAGCCCTGGACGACCTGCTCGACGACGGCTTCACCCTCACCCACATCACCGGGTACCGACAGCCCAAGGCCGAGTGGCTGTCCCAGATGCGAGCCGGCCAGTTCGTTTACCATGGCGTGATCGAGAAGCACGTCACCGTCGACGTGGAGGGCGACACGGCTCGCCTCGTCGGCCGCATCGTCACCGAGGCAACGGTCTACGGCACATATGCCGACTGGCCATTGCAATTCACCATGGACTACGCCCGAGACGGCGAAACGTGGACCGCGCTGCGCTCGGTGGCAACGACCTGGTGACACACACGCAGCCGGCCCGCCGAGGCCGGGGCTCGGCGGGCGGGTTCACCAGATCCGTTGCCGACAGACCAACGTCCTGGCCCGGAACCCGTAGGCCGCCGCGCTGCTGACCGACTCTGGCAGACGCCGAAGGAGCAACGGAACAACGTCCGGTCGTTGCTCACCGATCCCGCGATGCGGATGCTGCAGCAGCTATCTGTTTTTCACCGCGACCACGTCCCCCGTTCCGGCGGGCCACTCCACCGGCGGACCACTCCACCGGGGAGCAACGCGACTGCGCCGCTGCCCGGCGGGGGCGCAGCGCGATCTGTTGCGGTGCGCCGGCGCCGGCAGGCGTCCAGGGTGATGCTGGCACCTGGCAGGACGGATCGGCAGCAGCGGGGCTATGCGTCCTTGACGGGAGGCGACTCGATGCCGCGTCGGCCGCCGGCGATGATCCGGTGCGGGTATCTCACCTTTTCGGTTTGCCGGGCACGTTGTTGGCCGCTTGGTCGAGTGGAGCAGGTAGTCGCTTCGCTTCGGCGAGGAAGGCCGCTCCGTCTAGGGTCGTGTGGTGATGCGGGTGTCGTGTGTGTCGGTCAGGGTGATGCGGGCGGTGATGCGTTTGCCGACCGTCTGCCTCTGAATGTCGAGGTCCTGGGTGACAGCCTTGACGATCTCCAAGCCGTGCTGGCCGATGCGGTCGGGGTCGGGGGCCCGGGCCGCCGGAACGGTGGGTTCACTGTCCCACACGACTACTACCACCGTGGTACCGGAGTGGCGTAGCTCCATGAGGACGGGGCCGGGGGCGTACTTGAGGGCATTGGTGACCAGTTCGCTGACGACCAGCTGGGTCACGTCCATGGCTCGTGGGGAGACGTCCAGGCCGTGGTCGTCCAGGAGCCGCGTGAGGAAGTCGGTGGCGTGGTGACGGGCCTGGGCGATACATCCCTCACCTCCGGTCAAGGCGTGGCGGTACTGCATTGGGTGGGTGCCGGGCTCAGGGTCGCCCTCTTCGTCGTACGGCTCCACCGGCATCGTCCTCCTGCTCCCCCTTCACTACGTGTGCGGGTGCCCGCCGCGTTCCCATACATGCCACCGGCACGTTGTTCGGCACAGCCGGCCGGGTGCGTCCGGCCGGCTGTGCGGCACAATCGAACGCACAGACGCCCCGGGGTAGCCTAGGCGCGGGTGAGGGGATGGTGACCGAGATTTCGGGAACGAGCCAACCGGCCCGGCTATCCATCAAACACTCCATCGCCGACGGCATCCGTGTCGTGACCCTGCGCGGCGAGATCGACCACACCGTCAAGGACGAGCTGACTGCCGCACTGCTGACCCGGGACGGCCTGAGCGAGCGGGGCATCGGCTATGTCGTGGCGGTCCGTTCGGACGTGTCCGTGCACCCCCATGACGCGCAGCCCACCGCCCCGGCGTGGTCCGGGAACGGCCGCAGGCCGCGGCCCCGCTACCGGGACAAGCCGTCCTCGGTGTCCGCGCTCGCGGCGGACCGGGGGGCGGCAGGCGTTCACCGAGGTGACCTGGCGGGAAGGCTCCCGCGGGCCGATGCACTCGCGGTTTCTGGCACTGCGGGTGCGGCCGGCCGGGGGCAGGTCCCGCCGCCTGGCCCAGGCCGCCGCCACCGCGCAGGAGGGTTTGTGGGACGGTGTCCTGCCCGAGGTCACGCTGCTGGCCGAATGGCCCGAAGGCGCCGAAGCACCCACCGACTACTGGCTGTCGAACCTGCCCGACGGCACCCCGGTGGCCGAACTGGTCCGTCTGGCCAAGATCCGCTGGCGCATCGAGCACGACTACCTCGAACTCAAACACGGCCTCGGCCTGGACCACTTCGAAGGACGCTCCTGGGCAGGCTGGCACCACCACGTCACCCTGGTCACCGCCGCCCACGCGTTCCTCACCGAACAGCGCCTGGCCCCAAAAGCCGATACGGCGGACTCACCCTCTACCAGATCCTCGACACCATCCAGGACCTGCTGAACTGCTGGACCGGCACCTGCACCACCTGCCACCGCCCCCTGCCCAGAACAGCCACCACCAGCCCACACCCAAGAACCAGAGCAACCTAACGGAGTCCTACTAGCCGCCCTCGGCGCCGGTCGGTGTCGCCTGGGGCGGCACCGGCGCGGCCTTCGCCGCTGGCATCTCCTGTCCGTCGCCCTGCGCCAACGCCTCGTCCCACCGAGCTCCTGGGCCGCGTCAACAGCGCCAACCGCAGCTTCTCCAAGGCCTCGTACCGCTCGGCGTCCCGACCGGAGGCTTGGTTGCCGACACACTCCCCAGGCGCGCACCGCCCTGATGCGCCTGGTCGGTGAGCTTCTGGATGAGCGACGCGACGAATGGACCGCGCGCGCCCGCGGACATCGGCGCCTCAGCCGCGCGGCAGGAACTCCTTGCGCCACTTCGTGAACTGGCGCGCCGGGTCGCCGGTGTACGACCACGGGGTGTGGGTGGCGCGCTGCCCGATGATGTTGAACAGTGATCCGGCGATGTCCGTCAGCCCGGCCGAACAGGCGGCGTGCGCCAGGTAGTTGAGGTCACGCACCTCTCCGGGGGGAGGGGGGCCTTCCGCACGTCCGGTGATCCAGCGCTGCCAGGTACGCCGTACGTCGCTGGCGGCGCCGTCGTGGCTCCAGTGCTGTCCGATGCCGAGACCGGCCGGCCGCACCCGGCTCTCCTCCTGGAGGGTGCGGTACTCCTCGACCCGGGCGTACTGCACCAGTACCGGCAGCGGGGATCCGGCCGGGGCCACACCGGCCGCGTCCCGGGCGAAGTCGTACATCAGGCCGTGCGAGCCGTGCCAGCGCGACGAGTAGTAGTGGAGCACCTGGAGGTGGCCCTCCACACTGAACGGGTCGCGGTCGTACAACTCGTCCCACCAGCGGGCCAGTTCCTGGCGGCGCACCCCGCCGCTGTAGAGCCGGGCCACGGAGATCAGGGAGATCCAGGGCGTCGGGTCGTCGGGGTACGCCTCGGCGGCCTCGAAGCAGGCCACCGCCGCGCTGTCGATGCGCTGCGGGTCGATGGGTACGCCCCGGCCCGCGGTGATGGCCAGGTTGAAGGCCCGCGCCGTCCCGGTGGCGGCCCGCAGCACCAGGGCGTCGGCGCTGCGGGGCTCGGCGGCGAGCCAGGACTCCACGGTCGAACTGCCCGCACACGCCTGCGCGAGCATCCGGACCCGGTGGCCGCGGGCGACCCAGGCCGGGCCGGTCCTGCGCAGCAGGTCGCGGGGGCCCTGCCAGCGGCCGATGACGATGTCCTGCCGGGCCGAGGTCAGGGGCGCGTCACCGCAGTCGGAGTCGAAATCGGGTGTGAAGCGTTCTCGCGCCATCGGGGTCCTCCTCAGAAGTCGGTCGGGAGACCCTCATGGGCATGGGACCGTCCGGCCGCCGCGGCGGCCGCAGCGTCTCCGGCGGCGGCATCCGTCCCGACGGCCTCGGCGGCGTCGAGCGGAGCGGGCCGGTAGTACTCGCTGCCCTTCCGCCAGTACCAGAGCATCGGAATCACACCGACCGCGAGCCCGCCGAGTCCGATCGTCACGGACGCGCTGCTCAGCTCGCCCAACGACTCGATGAGCACCCAGAACATGAACAGGGCGCCGAGCAGCGGCCACAGCCCGCCGAAGACGAAGTTCGACACGGACTTCAGCAGCATCCTGCGGTAGGCGACGACCACCGCGAGCCCGGCCAGACCGTAGTAGACGGCGATCTGCAGGCCGATCGCAGAGATGGCGTCCGCGAGGATCTCGCCGACCGAGCCGAGGGCGTTGGAGGCCACGAACATCACCAGTGCCACGCCGCCCACCACGGCGATGGCCACGTAGGGGGTGTTCCAGGTGCGGTGGACGCGCCCGAGGGCCTCGGGCATCGTGCGGTCGCGGCCCATCGCGAACAGGGAGCGGGTGACCTGGATGAGGGTGGTCTCCAGGGTGGCGATGGTGGACAGCATCACGGCGACGATGAGCAGTTTGCCGCCCAGACCGGGCCAGACCTCCTCGCCGAGCACCGCCAGGACGTTGGCGTCGTTCTCCTGGATCTGGGTGTCGGTGAGGATGACGTTGACCGCGATGGTGAAGACCTCGAACAGCAGGAAGACGATGCCGACGCCGATCAGGCCGGCGAGGCCGGTGGTGCGGCGGCTGTCGCGGGTCTCCTCGCTGAGGTTGCTGGTGACGTCCCAGCCCCAGTAGTAGAAGGCGGCGATCAGCGCACCGGACGCGAAGCCGCTCACCCCGTCGAACTGACCGAAGCCCAGCCATGACCACTCGAAGGACCGGGCGCTGTCGCCGTGCAGCAGCGCGAGCACGGCGAACAGGGCCAGGATGACGAGCTCCACGCCCGACATGATGAGCTGGGCGCGGACGGTGAGGCGGGCGCCGCCGAGGACGACGAAGAGCATGGCCAGGAACCAGAAGGCGCCGACCGTCGTGGCCAGCGCGGTGTTGTCGGCCAGGTCCGCGTCGAAGAGGGACAGCGTCATGGCGCCCGCGGGCAGTGAGCCGGCCACCATGAAGATGGTCGCGGAGATCACCAGGGCCCAACCGCTCAGGAACCCCAGGAAGGGGTGGAGCGTTCGGCCCACCCAGGAGTAGCTGGCGCCCGCGTTGACGTCGATGCGGCTGAGGTAGCTGAAGGCCAGGGCGATGCCCAGCATGGGTATCGCGCAGTACAGCAGCGCCGCGGGGCTCGCGAGGCCCACCGCACCGACGAGGACGGCGGTGGTCGCCGCGATCGAATAGGCGGGCGCGCTGCCTGCCACCGCCATGACGACCGTGTCGAACGTGCCGAGGACATTGGCCTGCAGCCCTCTGCCCCTGTTGTTGCTCATCGATGCGCTGCCTTCGTAAGGGCACGACGGACGGACGCCATGGGTCGCCGACGTGAGAGGAGTTAGGGGTGCCGCTCCTCGGGCCCGGAGGGGGCTTCGGGCCCGGGGATGGGAACGACGGAGCGCATCGTGCGCCAGCGATCGGCGACCGGATGATCACACCGTGTGTGCGAGTGATGATATCCACGTTGTTTGATGGTTCAAGATTAACTGGTGGGTAATGTTCTGAGTTTTTTGAAGATTTCACTGTTCCGGTCGTGGCACTGCGTGAGCGGCCTGGTCACGTGTGGGGCGGAGGGGCGCCCTGGTCGGTCAGGCCGCCTCGTGGCGGACGAAGCGGCTCGTCCCGGTGAATCGTGGCTGTGATCGCCATCGCTGGCGTCTACGGCATGAACGCCGACCGCATGCCCGAACTTCGCCGGCGCTTCGGCTACCCCGCGATGCTCATCGCCACCACTTCCCTCGTCACCGTCGACTACCTGGTCTTCCGTAAAAGCGTTGGCTCTGTCACCTGCCATATCGTCATTTGGCACACTGTCCGGGCCTGATGGTCCGGTGAAGGAGGATCCCGCAATGTCGATGGTCGGCAACCTGCGCAAAGTCGCGAACCTGGCGCGGCGCAGCCGACGCCGCGTGGACCTCAGCCACCCGGCCCGCTCCCCGCTCGGCGCGAGCGTGGTCAACTGCGTCGTCTACCGCGACGGCGTCCGCCATCCGGCCGCGGACCCGGTGGAGGAAGCCGTCCGGCACGTCCGCAAGCACCGGGGTGGCTTCGTCTGGCTGGGCCTGCACGAACCCAGCGGGGAGGAGTTCGCAGGGGTCGCGGACCTGTTCGGCCTGCACCCCCTCGCCGTCGAGGACGCCGTCCACGCCCACCAGCGCCCCAAGGTCGAGCAGTACGGCGATGTCCTGTTCGCCGTCTTCAAGTCCGTCACCTACGTCGAGCACGCCGAACTGACCGCGACCAGTGAGGTCGTCAACACCGGCGATATCATGGTCTTCACCGGCCCCGACTTCGTCGTCACCGTCCGCCACGGCCGCCATGGCTCCCTCGGCCCTCTGCGTGAAGACCTCGAAGCCGAACCCCAGCAACTGGCCAAGGGCCCCTCCGCGGTCCTGCATGCCGTCGCCGACCACGTCGTCGACGACTACGTCACGGTCGCCGACGCCGTCCAGAACGACCTCGACCAGGTCGAGACCGACGTCTTCTCTCCGCACCGCCCCCGGAACGCCGACGCCGGCCGCATCTACCAGCTCAAGCGTGAACTACTCGAACTGAAGCGCGCCGTGGTGCCCCTCGCACGCCCCCTCGACCGTCTCGCCACCGAACCCAGGGCCTGCGTCGACCAGGAGATACAGGCGTACTTCCGGGACGTCGCCGACCACCTCACCCGTGTCACCGAGCAGATCAACGCCTTCGACGCTCTGCTCGACTCCATCCTTCAGGCCCACCTCGCGCAGGTCACCGTCACCCAGAACGAGGACATGCGCAAGATCACCGCCTGGGCCGCGATCATCGCCGTTCCCACCATGGTCTGCGGCGTCTACGGCATGAACTTCGACCACATGCCCGAACTTCGCTGGCGCTTCGGCTACCCCCTAGTCCTCGCCGTCATCGCCACCGCCTGCTTCGTCATCCACCGCGGGTTCAAGCGCAACGGCTGGCTGTAGCCCGCAACCGCCAGACCCACAACAGTCCACGATCTCCAGGATTCAGGGTCACCTACAACGTCGTCGAGGCGGCCGTCGCGCTCCCCGCCGGCGCCCTCGCCCTGTCCACCGCTCTGATCGGCTTCGGCCTGGACTCAGTCATCGAGGTCACCCTGGACTCAGTCATCGAGGCCACCTCCGCCGCAGCGGTCGCCTGGCAGTCTCCGCCCGCGGGCACGCCGTACGAGAAGCCCGCGAGAAGACCACACTGCGCATCATCGCGCTGGCGTTCCTCGTCCTCGCCGCCCACGTCACCGCCGACGCCGTCCGGGCCTTGTCCGGCACCGACGAGGCGGAACGCTCGCCTCCGGCATCGTGCTCGCCACCCTCTCCTTCGCCGTCATGCTCTGCACGTACCTCCCGGCCGTGCTCCTGGTCGACCTGGTCCTGGGCCGACCCCATCGCCGCCCTTGTCATCGCCGTCATCGCCGCCAAGGAAGGCCGCGACGCCTGGCGGGGCGACGGATGCTGCGCGACCCGGCTGCCGCGGCCCCGCCCACCGGTGCCGAGGCGGATGCCTGTGGCTGTCGCCCCGGATGCGACTGCTGTAACCAGCTAGTCAGTTGGCCGTACAAGATGGCTCAGAGAGCTGCGTGCATTCTCGAGCGGGTGCGACGTGCTTTCACCCGAAGGTGTGGGCGTGCCCTAGCGGGCGGGGGTGCGACCAGCGAGGATGCCCGCCATGACCACCGACCAGGACCTCACTCCCACACGCGTGACGCACTCGCCGCCCCTGGTGTTCGGCGTGGGAGCGGTCATCGGCGTTCTGGGCGGGATGATCGGTCTGGGTGGCGCGGAGTTCCGCCTGCCGCTGCTGATCAGCCTGTTCGGATTCGCCGCGCTCTCAGCGGTCATCCTGAACAAGGCGATGAGCCTGGTCGTGGTCCTGTCTGCTCTGCCCGCCCGCCTGGCGGCGGTCCCGGCCTCCGAGGTGGCCGCTCACTGGTCCGTCGCGGTCAACCTGCTGGCCGGGAGCCTGCTGGGGGCCTGGGCCGGAGCGTCCTGGGCGGTGCGCATGCGCAGCTCCACCCTTTACAAGGTGCTGGCGGCGTTGATGGTGCTCATGGCCGCGGCCCTGCTGGTCACGCACACCACCACCCTGGGGACGTTTGCGCCGCCGCTGTGGGCCCAGGTGCCCTGCGGAGTCCTGGCCGGCTTCGTCATCGGGGTGGTCGCGGCGATCACGGGCGTGGCCGGGGGCGAGTTGTTGATCCCGACGATCGTGCTGTTGTTCGCGGTGGACATCAAGACCGCGGGAAGCCTGTCCCTGCTGGTGTCGTTGCCGACGATGCTGGTGGCCTTCGCCCGCTACAGCCGTGACGGCAGCTTCGCGGTGCTCGGCGCCAACCTCCGCTTCACCGGGGTCATGGCGGCGGGCTCCATCGCCGGTGCCATGCTGGGCGGCCTGCTCCTCGGCGTCTTCTCAGACCTGGTACTCATCCCCGCACTGGCCCTGATCCTGCTCGTATCCGCAGCAAAGCTCGCCCGTCACGACTGAAAGGCGTCGGTCACCGTGGGGCCCTCGGATCAGGAGAAGCGAGTCAGAAGGACACGGGTGTCTCCTGGCAGTGCGGCGCACGACGGGGCTGCCGAGGGGAACTTGGCAGCCGGTCGAAGAGGACCCAGACGCTGTTCACGTAAACCGGCGTGGTCGAGGTTTGGTGCAGGAGCGGTACGAGGACGGCCGAGGGGAAGCGCGGTCGCTCGCGCGGGCATCGTCCCACCGGTTCGCGGGGATCGTCCCACCGGCCGTTCTGGTGTGTGTTATTCGCCTGGATGTGCACCGAGGGGAAACCGGTATGACCGGTCCTTGGGGCAGCGCCAGGCGGGCCAGTCCTCTTCGCCTTCTGTCGACAACTCCATGGGATGCGGGTGTCCTTCGCGGCAGGCGGGCCACGGCCGACTGCCGCGAAGGATCTGCAGGTTCTCCAGAAGGGCTGCCTGGACGTGGAAGGCGACCGGACGTACAGCGCTGCCCGGGGGCTCGTCGGCCAGATCCGGGGAGAATTCCACGGGAGCGATCCGGGTACCGCCGATGACGAGCGTGCGCCAGTTGTCGGGATCGTCGACGCCTTCGGCTCCGTAGTCCAGGCGGGCGGCAAGGCCGCATACGCGCAGGTCATGGGCTACAGGCGCGAAGATCTCTTCTGGCTGCATGGGCATGGCTGTGGAGCCTACTCCCGTCGCTCCGGGCTGCTAGGCGCTGAACTTGCAGTTGACGAAGCGGTATCCGCCGGACTTCGGCTTGCTGACCGACTTCCACGTCCAGAGGAAGGAGACCTCGTCGCCACGCTTGATCGTGTACTTCTTGGCCTTGCCCTTGGGGTCGAACGTGCGGGGCAGAGGTCCGTGGAAGTGGTAGTTCCAGGGCTCGGTGTGGGGCGCGTAGACGTTGGCTTCGCGCTTGTTGGCGAAGATCTGGGCCTTGAACCGGATGATCCCCTGCGGGGCGATCTTCTTGGAGAGCTTCACGCCCCACGGGATCCCGTACTTCTTGGACTCCTGGAGAGTGACCGTGCCGGTCGTGTGGCGGAACGTGCCGCGGCACTTGGGCAGTTTGGCCTTCGCCGCCGTGGTCGCCGGGCCGGGAGCCGATGCCTGACGTGCGAGGTCGTCGAGTGTTCCGGCACCCTGCACAACTCCCCGGTCGCGCAGGGCGGCCAGGGTCGTGGCGATGTCCGAGGACGCGGCCTGGCCGACGCGCGTTTCGTGCTCGGCTGCGGTGGCGGCCGATGTGGGAGCGAGAAGGGCAAGGGCGGCTGCTGCCGCGGCGACGGATATCTGCGTGCTGCGCGAGCTCATGCGGAAACACGACCTTTCGGACTCGGAAGGGATCGGATGCGGAAGGGCATGTAGGCGTCATCGGGCGTGCGCCGTTGGCGTTGGACAGTCAGCGAGGCGGGCGTCGTTGGAAGACGCCGATGCCGCCATACGTGTGGAGTGAGTCCCGGGCCTCGACCGTAACGAGCGGGACAGCCGGGGCGGTATTGGCTGTTGGGGCACTGCCCTATGGGCCGATACGGCCGGAGTCGACTACGAGGTGCGGTACATGCCCTGGCCGATCGGCCGGCCCAGTGCGCGCCCGCGACGCCGGTGACGGTGGTCGGTCGGCACCGCGAGGCGGGCGAAGTCCTCGCCGACACCGAACTCCCCGCCGATGTACGGCCCGGAGACCTCCTCGCCGTCCCCGTCGCCGGCGCCTACCACCTGCCCATGGCCTCCGGCTACCACCTCGTCGGCCGCCCGCCGGTCGTAGCCGTCGACGCCGGCCACGCCCGCCTCCTCGTCCGCCGCGAGTCCCTCGACGACATCCGCAGCCGCGACGTGGGCCTCTGGCCGCAGGGTGAGCCGGGGGTGCCTCCGGGAGATCGATGGCCCGGAGGCGCCGCTCTGAACACGCTGATCTCGACCAGACTTTTGCTCCCTCGGTGCGGGATTGTCTGGGTGTCAGCGGCATCCGCAAGACTGTGCCGGACAAGCCGGACCGCTCGCAGAAGATGCCTCGGACCCGACTCAGGTCAAGCGTCGCATCCGATTCGAACTCCATCGCCTCGGATGGGGCCTCAACGCCGTGCGTGGCGGATCTTCAACCGTCCGAACCCCATGGTCCCGGAGATCCGGATCCTCGGCCCGCCGGAACGGGGTCGTCGCCGGGTCTTGTACCGCGTGTCCTTCCACCCGGTCTGCAGATCCTCGAATTCGACGATCGCGTCGCGAGGCACCGTGATCTTTGCCCCGCCGGTGCCGAGTTGCAACTCGATGTCGACCACCGGATGCTCGATGACCGCCCGGGACAGGTCCAGGCGCACCGTTCCGTATGCGGACTCGACCTTGAGGATCCGTGGTACCCGCCATGCGCCGCGCCGCTTGATCCGTCCGCCGGCGACGGCGATCGTGGAGGTGGTCCCCGCATCCTCCTCCGGGAGTGAGGCCAGGGCCGACTGGAGCCCGCCGCGTGTCTTGGCGGTGAGCACCTGGTGGAGGCGCTCGTCCAGCTCCTCGTGCGAGATGTGCCCTTCGGCGTACGCCTCCTGCAGGCGCCCCACGGCCGTGTCACGGTCGTTGTCACGGATCAGCGGCGGCGAGTCTTCCGGCAGGGAGGTCACCGTTTCACTCTAGTGTCGTGCCGGCGATACGGACATGCCGAGCGTGACGGGCGAGGCAGCGGGTGGGAAGGCCAGGCTCGTCGGGCGGTACCCCAGTGGGAGACCGGCCGAGCACAGACAGCCCATCAGCCCCAGGCCGGCCGCCCGCACCCCGGCCGCCCGCACCCCGGCCGCCCGCGCCTCGGCGGTCGCGGACGACGGCACGCTCAGGCGGTCGGGGGGATCGGTACCCCCGGTTGGAACAGCCTGCCGTAAGAGTTCCGTCAAAGGCCTACGAACCTGCGTATGGGAGCCGTCAAGGGCGGCCGGATCCGGCCAGAGAGGCGCTTTTCTCTAACAGTCCGCTCGATCCGAACCTCATCTAGGAGTTAGCGATGGCCGACGTGGCCTTCGTCGTCACCACGATCGCGGTGTTCGCGCTGGTGGCCCTCGTCGCCAAGGGGGTGACGAAGCTGTGACCGCCGAGAACGTCGTCGGCCTCATCGTGGCCGTCGCCCTGCTGGGCTATCTCGTCCTCGCCCTGATCTTCCCGGAGAGGTTCTGACCGTGACATCAGCTGCTACCGCAGCGGGCGACATGGGTCCCGTACCTGCCGGCGTCCTCCAACTGCTCGCCCTGATAGCGGCGCTGGCGCTCGCCTACCGTCCCCTCGGCGACTACATGGCCATGGTCTACTCCTCCGACAAGCACTGGCGCGTCGAGAAGTGGATCTACAAGGGCATCGGCGCCAACCCCGACACGGAGATGCGCTGGCCCGCTTATCTGCGCGGCGTCCTCGCCTTCTCCGCGGTCGGTGTCCTCTTCCTCTACCTGCTGCAGCGCCTTCAGGGCGTGCTGCCCGGCTCGCTGGGCTTCGCCTCCATCGACCCGGACCAGGCGTTCAACACCGCCGCGTCCTTCGTGTCGAACACCAACTGGCAGTCGTACTACGGCGAGCAGGCCATGGGCCACGTCGTGCAGGTCGCCGGGCTGGCTGTACAGAACTTCGTCTCCGCGGCCGTCGGCATCGCGGTGGCGGTGGCCCTCGTACGCGGCTTCGCGCGCTCCCGAACCGGTGAACTCGGCAACTTCTGGGCGGACATGGTGCGCGGCACCGTCCGCATCCTGCTGCCGCTCTCCGTGGTCGCCGCGATTATCCTGGTTTCCTGCGGTGCCATTCAGAACTTCTCCGGCATCCATGAGGTCGGTCAGTTCATGGGCGGCTCGCAGCAGTGGAACGGCGGCGCCGTCGCCTCCACCGAGGCCATCAAGGAGATCGGCACGAACGGCGGCGGCATCTTCAACGCCAACTCCGCCCACCCGTTCGAGAACCCGACTCCCTTCACCAACCTGTTCGAGATCTTCCTCCTCCTCGTCATCCCGTTCTCGCTGACCCGCACCTTCGGCGTGATGGTCGGCAGCGTGAAGCAGGGCTACGCGATCCTGGCCACGATGGGCACGATCTGGGTCGGCTTCATCGCCCTGATGATGTGGACCGAGTTCGCCCACCACGGCCCGGCGTTCGAGATCGCCGGCGGTGCGATGGAGGGCAAGGAGCAGCGCATCGGAGTCGGCGCCTCGTCGATCTTCGCCGTGTCGACGACGCTGACCTCGACCGGTGCGGTGAACTCCTTCCACTCCTCCTTCACCGGCCTCGGCGGCGGGATCACCATGCTGGGTATGCAGCTGGGCGAGATCGCGCCCGGCGGCACCGGCTCCGGCCTCTACGGCATGCTGATCATGGCGATCATCGCGGTGTTCATCGCCGGGCTGATGGTCGGCCGTACACCTGAGTACCTGGGCAAGAAGATCGGCACCCGCGAGATCAAGTTCGCGGCCTGCTACATCCTCATCACCCCGGCACTGGTGCTCATCTTCACCGCCGCCGCGATGGCCCTGCCCACCCCGGGCAACTCGATGACGAACTCCGGCGCGCACGGATTCTCCGAGATCCTCTACGCCTATACGTCCGCGTCCAACAACAACGGCTCGGCCTTCGCCGGGCTGAACGCGGACACCCCGTGGTTCAACAGCACCCTCGGCATCGCGATGCTGCTCGGCCGTTTCCTGCCCATGGTGTTCGTCCTCGCGCTGGCCGGCTCGCTCGCCGAGCAGAAGCCGGTCCCGGCCACCACGGGCACGCTGCGCACGGAGAAGCCGCTGTTCACCGGCTTGTTGGTGGGCGCGATCCTGATCATCACCGGTCTGACCTACTTCCCGGCCCTGGCGCTGGGCCCGCTGGCCGAGGGGCTGGCGTCATGACCACCCGGATAGACATGACCACCCGGATAGAGAAGCAAGAGGACTCGATGTCCACAGCCACCCCGACGCGGGCGCCGCACAGCGATGTGCCGACCGGCCACAAGGACGAAGGGCGCGTCGGCGCGGGCCTGTTCGATCCGAAGCAGCTGGTCAAGTCGCTGCCGGACGCCTTCCGCAAGCTCGACCCCCGGGTGATGATCAAGTCGCCCGTGATGTTCGTGGTGCTGGTCGGCTCGGTGCTGACGACGGTCTTCTCCTTCAAGGACCCGGGCGACTGGTTCGGCTGGACCATCAGCGCCTGGCTGTGGCTGACCGTCGTCTTCGCCAACCTGGCGGAGGCGGTGGCCGAGGGGCGGGGCAAGGCGCAGGCCGACACCCTGCGCAAGGCCAAGACCGACACCGTCGCGCGTCGCCTGTCCCGGGACGGCGAGCCCGGCAAGAAGGAAGTGCAGGTGCCCGGCACCGAGCTGCGCGTCGGTGACCTGGTCGTCTGCGAGGCCGGCGACGTCATCCCCGGCGACGGTGACGTCGTCGAGGGTGTCGCCTCCGTGGACGAGTCGGCGATCACCGGTGAGTCGGCCCCGGTCATCCGGGAGTCCGGTGGTGACCGGTCCGCCGTCACCGGCGGGACGAAGGTCCTCTCCGACCGCATCGTCATCAAGATCACCACCAAGCCGGGTGAAACCTTCATCGACCGGATGATCGCCCTGGTCGAGGGCGCGGCCCGGCAGAAGACGCCCAACGAGATCGCGCTGAACATCCTGCTCGCGTCCCTCACGATCGTCTTCCTGCTGGCCGTCGCCACGCTGCCTCCGTTCGCGGACTACGCGGGCACGCACCTCACGATGGTCGTGTTGGTGGCCCTGTTGGTCTGTCTGATCCCGACCACGATCGGCGCTCTGCTGTCGGCGATCGGTATCGCGGGCATGGACCGGCTCGTGCAGCGCAACGTCCTGGCGATGTCCGGCAGGGCCGTCGAGGCCGCAGGTGACGTCTCCACGCTGTTGCTCGACAAGACCGGCACCATCACGCTCGGCAACCGCCAGGCGTCGGAGTTCGTGCCGGTGACCGGGACGCCGGAGGCCGAGCTGGCGGACGCCGCTCAGCTCTCCTCGCTGGCCGACGAGACCCCCGAGGGCCGTTCCATCGTCGTACTGGCGAAGGAGAAGTACGGTCTGCGCGAGCGCCTCCAGGGCGAGCTGTCCGGCGCAGAGTGGATCGCCTTCACCGCCCAGACCCGGATGTCGGGCGTGGACGTCGACGGACGCAAGGTCCGCAAGGGCGCGGCCGGTTCGGTCATCGCCTGGATACGGGAGCAGGGCGGCGAGGTCTCCGAGGACGCCGGCGCCCTGGCCGACCGGATCTCCGAGGCGGGCGGCACGCCGCTGCTCGTGGCGGTCGAGGACCGCGACGGCGCGCGGATCCTGGGCGTCATCCACCTCAAGGACGTCGTCAAGGACGGCATGCGGGAGCGGTTCGAGGAGCTGCGCCGCATGGGCATCAAGACCGTCATGATCACGGGCGACAACCCGCTGACCGCCAAGGCGATCGCGGAGGAGGCCGGCGTCGACGACTTCCTCGCCGAGGCCACCCCCGAGGACAAGATGGCCCTCATCAAGCGGGAACAGGCCGGCGGCAAGCTCGTCGCGATGACCGGTGACGGAACGAACGACGCGCCGGCCCTCGCCCAGGCGGACGTGGGCGTGGCCATGAACACCGGGACCTCGGCCGCCAAGGAGGCCGGGAACATGGTGGACCTCGACTCCAACCCCACCAAGCTCATAGAGATCGTCGAGATCGGCAAGCAGTTGCTGATCACCCGGGGTGCGCTCACGACGTTCTCCATCGCCAACGACGTCGCGAAGTACTTCGCGATCATCCCGGCGCTGTTCGCGGCCGTCTACCCGGGCCTGGACAAGCTCAACATCATGGCCCTGTCCTCGCCGGACTCCGCGATCCTCTCCGCGGTCATCTTCAATGCGCTGATCATCATCGCGCTCGTGCCGCTCGCCCTGCGGGGTGTGCGGTACCGGCCGATGAGCGCCGACAAGATGCTCCGCCGCAACCTCGGCATCTACGGCATCGGCGGCCTGCTCGCCCCCTTCATCGGCATCAAGATCATCGACCTGATCATCTCCCTCATCCCCGGAATCGGCTGATCGGCATGAACAACTCGGTTACGAACACTGCCCGGTTGCTCTGGGCCGGCCTGCGCGCTCTCCTCGTGCTCACCGTGGTGACGGGCATCCTCTACCCGCTCGCCATCACCGGTGTCGCCCAGGCCCTGTTCAACGACAAGGCGAACGGCTCGGAGATCAAGGCGGACGGCAAGGTCGTCGGCTCCTCCCTGATCGGGCAGACGTACAACCTGCCGTTGAAGAAGGGGCAGGAGACCCCGGAGCCCGATCTGAAGTGGTTCCAGGGCCGCCCGCAGAACGGTCTGGGCAGCAACAGCGTCAACATGCAGTACAAGTTGATCCTGTCCGGCGCCACGAACCGTTCCGGTGACAACGCCGACCTGATCAAGTGGGTCAAGGACGCCAAGGCCGCGGTCATCAAGGACAACTCGGTGGCCGGCCACATGGTCATGCCGTCCGACGTACCCGCCGACGCGGTCACCTCCTCCGGCTCCGGCCTGGATCCCGACATCTCCCCGGAGTACGCCGACATCCAGGTCCACCGGATCGCGGAAAAGAACGGCCTGACCGTCGCCCAGGTCCAGAAGCTCGTCGACGACCACATCGCGGGACGCACCCTCGGCTTCATCGGCGAGCCCCGGGTGAACGTCCTCGAACTCAACATCGCGCTCAAGGAACTCGTGGCGAAGGGCTGATGGCCTGACGTGCAGTACGCGGGAGTTGGCGGACGGGGCAGCACGCCTTTCGTCAACTCCCGCAGCCGTGACGCTTGTTCCGCACGAAACTCCGGCTCTCCGCACAACAGGAAAGGCGTACACCGATGACCCGGGTACTGGTGGTGGAGGACGATCCTCAGCTCGTCCGGGCCCTCGTGATCAACCTTCAGGCCCGCCAGTACGGAGTGGACCCGGCGCCCGACGGTGCCACCGCGCTCCGCCTCGCCGCCGCACGCCAGCCCGATGTGGTCGTCCTCGACCTGGGACTGCCCGACATGGACGGCGTGGACGTCATCAAGGCCCTGCGCGGCTGGACCCGCGTACCGATCCTCGTACTCTCCGCGCGCCGCGCCTCAGAGGAGAAGGTCGCCGCGCTCGACGCCGGAGCCGACGACTACATCACCAAGCCGTTCAGCATGGACGAACTCCTCGCCCGGCTCCGGGCCGCTGTCCGCCGTACCGAGGACGTACCGCTCGAACCCGGGACGTCACTCGTCGAGACGGACAGCTTCACCATCGACCTGCTCGCGAAGAGGGCCACGCGTGCCGACCGCGACGTACGGCTCACTCCGACCGAATGGCACCTGCTGGAGATCCTGGTCACCAATCCCGGGCGCCTGGTCAGTCAGCGTCAGCTGTTGCAGGAGGTGTGGGGCGTTTCGCAGAGCAACAAGACCAACTATTTGCGGGTGTACATGGCGCAGCTCCGTCGGAAACTGGAGGCGGACCCCTCCCACCCCCGCTATCTGATCACCGAGCCCGGCATGGGCTACCGCTTCGAGGGATGACATGGCACGCGGCAAGCTTCGGATCTACCTCGGCGCGGCACCGGGCGTCGGCAAGACGTTCGCCATGCTCTCCGAGGCGCACCGCCGTACCGAGCGGGGCACGGACTGTGTGGTGGCGTTCGTCGAGCATCACGCCCGGCCGCGTACGGAGGTGATGCTGCACGGTCTGGAGCAGATCGCGCGGAAGGAGCTGGAGTACCGGGACGCGGTCTTCACCGAGATGGACGTGGACGCCGTACTCGCCCGGCAGCCGCACGTGGCTCTCGTGGACGAGCTGGCCCACACCAATGTGCCCGGCTCCCGCAACGAGAAGCGCTGGCAGGATGTGGAGGAGCTGCTCGCGGCCGGGATCGACGTGGTATCGACCGTCAACATCCAGCACCTGGAGTCGCTCGGAGATGTCGTCGAGTCGATAACGGGCGTACGGCAGCGCGAGACCGTCCCCGACGAGGTGGTGCGGCGGGCGGACCAGATAGAGCTGGTGGACATGTCGCCGCAGGCGCTGCGGCGACGGATGGCGCACGGCAACATCTACCAGCCCGACAAGGTGGATGCCGCGCTGTCGAACTACTTCCGGCCCGGCAACCTGACCGCGCTACGGGAGCTGGCGCTGCTGTGGGTGGCGGACCGGGTCGACGAGTACCTCAACGCGTACCGCAGCGAGCACCGGGTGTCGACGATCTGGGGTTCGCGCGAGCGGATCGTCGTCGGGCTGACCGGTGGCCCCGAGGGGCGGACGCTGATCCGGCGGGCGGCGCGGCTGGCGGAGAAGGGGGCCGGCGGCGAGGTACTGGCCGTGTACATCTCCCGCAGCGACGGCCTGACGTCGGCCTCGCCCAAGGAACTGGCAGTCCAGCGCACCCTCGTGGAGGACCTGGGCGGGACGTTCCACCAGGTCGTGGGAGAGGACGTCCCGGTGGCGCTGCTGGCCTTCGCGCGCGGGGTCAACGCCACGCAGATCGTGCTCGGTGTCTCGCGGCGCAGGGGCTGGCAGTACGTGTTCGGGCCGGGTGTCGGCGCGACCGTCGCCCGGGACTCAGGGCCCGACCTGGACGTCCATCTGATCACACACGACGAGGCGGGCAAGGGACGTGGACTGCCTGTGGCCCGTGGGGCCAGACTCGGCCGCTCCCGGATCATCTGGGGTTGGCTGACCGGTGTGGTCGGCCCGGCGCTCCTCACCCTGCTCCTGACCAACATCGACGTGGAGCTGGGCCTCTCCAACGACATGCTGCTGTACCTGACGCTCACGGTGACCGCCGCTCTGCTCGGCGGCCTGTACCCCGCGCTGGCCTCCGCAGCCTTCGGCTCCCTGCTCCTCAACTACTACTTCACCCCACCACTGCACCAGCTGACGATCGCCGACCCCAAGAACATCGTCGCCATCGTCATCTTCGGGGCCGTGGCGGTCTCCGTCGCCTCCGTGGTGGACCTGGCCGCTCGACGTACGCATCAAGCGGCCCGGCTGCGCGCCGAGTCCGAGATCCTGTCCTTCCTCGCAGGCAACGTGTTGCGCGGCGAGACCGGCCTGGAGGCCCTGCTGGAAAGGGTCCGCGAAACCTTCGGCATGGAGTCCGTCGCCCTGCTGGAACGAGCGGGCGATGTCGAGCCGTGGACCTGCGCGGGCAGCGTGGGCCCACGACCCTGTCAGAACCCCGAGGACGCGGACGTCGACGTAGCGGTCGGCGACCACATGGCGCTCGCGATGACCGGCCGCGTGCTGCCCGCCGAGGACCGCCGGGTGCTGGCCGCGTTCGCCGCCCAGGCCGCCGTCGTACTGGACCGACAGCGCCTCCAGCAGGAGGCCGACCAGGCCAAGGAACTGGCCGAGGGCAACCGCATCCGAACCGCGCTGCTCGCCGCCGTCAGCCACGACCTGCGCACCCCGCTCGCCGGGATCAAGGCGTCGGTGTCGTCCCTGCGCTCGGACGACGTCGAATGGTCGCAGGAGGACCAGGCCGAACTCCTGGAGGCGATCGAGGAAGGCGCCGACCGCCTCGACCACCTGGTCGGCAACCTCCTCGACATGTCCCGCCTGCAGACCGGCACCGTCGCCCCGCTGATCCGGGAGATCGACCTCGACGAGGTGGTGCCGATGGCGCTCGTCGGCGTCTTGGACGACACCGTGGAGCTGGACGTTCCCGAAACCCTGCCGATGGTCGCCGTGGACAAGGGGCTGCTGGAACGCGCCGTCGCGAACGTCGTCGAGAACGCCGTCAAGTACAGCCCCGAGAACACCCAGGTACTGGTCTCCGCCAGCGTCATCGCCGACCGGGTCGAGGTACGGGTGGTGGACCGCGGGCCCGGCGTCCCCGACGAGGCGAAGGAACGCATCTTCGAGCCCTTCCAGCGCTACGGCGACTCCCCGCGCGGGTCCGGCGTGGGGCTGGGCCTCGCGGTGGCGCGCGGCTTCGCCGAGGCGATGGGCGGCACCCTCGACGCCGAGGACACTCCCGGCGGCGGCCTCACCATGGTGCTCAGCCTGCCGACGGCACCAGGTCGCCCGCCGTCACCGTCTACGCGTGGAATCAGTCAGGGCGCCGCGAACTACGGGGCGAATGTTGTCTGATCCGGGCCGTGGTCAAGGCCGTACGGGCCGTTGATCGCACTGCTCAACCGGGTCAGCAACGCGCTGGTGCGACTGTGCAAGGTCACCTCGCGCGACGAGTTGACCTCCGTCCACAACCGCGAACAGCTGACCCACCTTGTCGAGGAGTCGCAGAGGCTGGGCCCGATCAGCGAGGCCGGCTCCGCGCTGATCACCCGCTCGCTGGCCCACCCCGGGGCCCCGGTGCGCGACCTCGCGGTCCCGCCGCCGAGATCACCGCGGTCGACAGCGACGCCGATGCCGACGACATCCTGTGCACCGCTGCGCACCGCTGCGCACCGCCGCTGACCACGACCGCCCCCGGCTGCTGGTCCGCGAGAACGGCGCGGAGTCAGCCGCCCCGGGAATGCTCCAGCCGGTAGGTGTGGCCAGGGGGAAGGTCGCCTCCTGTGTCGTGCCTGTAGGCAGCCTGGGCCTTCTCGCTAGCCTGACGATCGCCGATCTTCACCAGGGCCGACTTCACCTGATGGGTCGCGGGGGTTTGGCGTTTCTGACCCTCGGGAGCGGAGGCGGGAGCGGGGAACGGAGCGTCGGCCTCGACGTCCTCATGGACGTGCTGCCCCTTGGCGACGGTGAGGGCCAAGCCGGCCGCGAAGGCCGCGGCGGTGATGATGGCCTTCTTGTTGTTCTTGAAGAGGGCCTTCGCCCTCTCGGCGACGGAGGCGGTCTGGCCGTCCTCGGAGGTGGCCTGACTGGGCACGGGGGCGCCCTGGTTGTCGACCTCGGGAGTCTCGGTGGAATCGTTCACCCGCACAGAACTACCGGACCCGCCCCTCGACTGTCAGGCCATTACCCGACATTGCCCAATCAAGTTCAGGTAACGCCGATTTGCCCGCCCCAGAGGGGCTGATCAGGGCGCTCTCGGACAGGACCGGCTACAGCGGCGGGGTCATGCGGGTTCTCCTTCGGGTCCAGGAGGCGGGTGGCCGAGTAGAGGCGGGCCCAGCAGAGGCGGACAGAGACGTGGTCGGTGAGAAGGGCGAAGACGCCCGCCATGTCGGCGAGTCCGCAGCAGCACGGGAACAGCAGGCTCGGCCCCCGCAGGGAGCCCCGGTACGGCCTCGCCATCTCAGTTCGACGGCGCAGTCGACCGGTGCGGCGGGGTCCGGAACTACACAGTCGGCTGGTCCCCGCGGACCGGGTGTCCGATGCTGTTCACCGCCCTTCGCCGCCAGGAGGCCGGTATCAACTGGGCCCTGTACACCGACGTGACAGGTAGGGGCCCACCACGGTGTGGACGAGCCAGCCCGCTGCCGCACCGACTGCGTACCAGAACAGGTCGGGTGGATTGAAGGTGGAACCGAGCACGAGGCGGGTGACGGCGCTGCGCTGGGAGAGCTCCGCCGTCACCTCGCTGAGCTGCAGAAACTCGACCCCCCAACTGACGGCCAGTGCGCTTCCGGCGGCCGTCAGGGGCGTCACTCGTGGCGCCACCAGAACGACAAGGGCGAGAAGCAGGACGGTGTACAGCGCGTCTCCGCCGTACTTGGCCAGGCTTCCCGCGGCCACCGCCCGGAGTCCCAGCCCCGCGCCGACGGTCACCACCGCGGCCCCGGCCGCCGCCAGGCGGATCCGTGCCGGTTCGACGGCGCGGTCATTGGTTCCGGGGATGAGGGCCACAGGGGCATACTGCCGGACATCCGGTGCTCGCGGCGGAACACACCGCAGGCCGGACAGGAACATCCGGACGTCGCCCGTTGGTTCGGTATGGGTATGGGCGCGGGTGGTGGTGGCGAGGTGTTGGTGATGGCCGCGCAGAGCCGAGGGCCGGTGATCTCTCCTCCCTTACGCAGTACGAGTGAATGAGCCGATAGTTCAGTTCGGAGCAGGTGGCGAGTCTTCTACGGTCTCTGTATGAATCCGGGGGCTGCAGGAAAGGCCCTGCGGACGGGGGACCGGTGGAAAGGCGCGCCTGATGTCGGGGTTGGGGAAGTCGCCGGACGTGCTCAGGGTCCGGGCGGGCCGCTGCCATCGGAACGTGGCGTGGGCCTGGGGCGCGGTGGGCGTGGCCTGTCTCGTGGGAACAGCGCTGACTTTCAGCGGGCCGTGGATGGCCGGGAGCGTGGCAGCGCGGATGGTGGCTTTCGGGCCGTCCACCGCTTGCTGGGGGTTGGCGGCCTCCCTGGTGCTCCGTGCGTGGGGGGCGAGTGGACGGGTGCGGACGCGTCTGCTGCTGTTGGCGGGGTCGGCGGTAGCCGGGGGTGTGTACCGGGGGGCGGTCAACGTGCTGTCGGCTCACCCTCCGGGTTCGGGACGGGACGAGCGATCGCTGCTCGGTTCGGTGGTGGTCACCGGAGTGACGCTGGCGGTTGGCCTGGGCATGGCCGGTCTGGTGGTCGCGGCCGATGCCGGTAAAGGCCGGCACGTGTTGCTGCGGCGCGTGCTTGACGGGGTCGTCACAGCCGGGGCCGTGTTCATGACGGGATGGGTACTGCTGCGGGGGGCCAGTGACGGCTGGCGGCTGGGGACAGGCATGGTCGGTGTCCTCTGGACCGCGGAGGTCGTGTTCCTCAGTTTTCTGTTCGCCCTGCGCCGTGTCGTACGGAGCGACCAGAGAGTCACCTTGTGGGTTGGGATCGTCGGACTGTCCCTCACGCTGATCGGCGACACCCTGCGACTGTGGACGGTCGGCACGCACAGCCCCGAGGCGATGTCCTGTCAACTGGTCGACACCTGCAATACCGCGGGCATACTGGTGGTCGCTGTCGGCCCTTGGGTGCCGGGTGGGGCGAGCGTCCTGGGCACTGCTCAGCCGACGTTGCGATGGGGGATAGAGGGTGCGGCGGCGTTCATTCCCCTGACGGTCTGCACGGTCACGGCGCTGGGATATGTATTGGCTCCTCCTGCCCGCGACCCGGTGCCGCTGTTGGTCGGTGGGATGGCGCTGCTGAGCCTGTGGGCACGCCAGACGTTCCTGCCGAGCGAGAACACCAGAAACGACGACTGAGTCCTCATGCGGCTGTCCTCCCTGCTGCGGACGCTTTCGCTCGTGTCCCTGGCTAGAGGAGGAGGGCGAGGGCAGGGCGCAATGCGCGGCGCGGGCCGGCGATCTCCGGTGAGGTTCCCGCGTGCAGGCGACTTGCGCGACAGCAAGGGCTGGGCCGGTGGCCGACCACCAGAGCCAGACCGACCTGGGGTTGCGGTCGCCACGGAGGTGATCGACCTGGAGACGGACGACCGTGCCTTCGATGACCGGCAGCTCTCCTTCGGGGAAGTCGGCCCAGGCCGGGCGCCGGAGCCGCAGTGGGTGCAGACGGTCCCAGGCAGTGGCGACGGCCTTCCCATGGTCGACGAGCTGCCGGCGGGCGGACTGCCGGACATGGAGCACCGCGAGCCGCTGCAGGTGACGGTCGTCGATCTTGCTGCCGGGCCGCTCCCACGGCATCACCGAGGTCATCACCGGTCCCGATAATTGGCCGTGAGGGTCTGCAGCGGTTGGCCGCTGTGGCCCGGCGGTTGCGGGGCCGGCTGAGTGACGAGGGGAACAGGTCGTCATGCGAGACGACAGTGACGTCGGCCCCAGAGAACGATTCCGGTGGTGCCGGACGGGCAGGTGTGGGCGGCGCTGCCGGAGGTGAACCGGCAGGCGGTGTCAGGGCAGTTGGTGCGGCTGGCGAGCCGCGCCTTGTCGGCCGCCGCGACGGTGAGTGAGCATCATGCACGCCCGCAGACACGCACGCGACTAAGAACGACTCATCCAGCACTCCGAGTCGCTGATCACCTGGGCTGCGATCACGCTCATGACCAGGCGCATCACCCGCCGAACCTCGCGCAGAGTTGGGCAATCGGCATCTCGCGAAGCGCAACGAGACTGATCATTCTGAAGGTGGCGGTCACCACCGCCACCCACTGTCCGGTCCGGGGTCATATCGGGCCCAGCACCTCTCGGGGCACGGCTGCCAGCTCCAGGGTTTCGAGCACAGTGAGCAGTTGCCGCTCCTCGTAGCGGAAGTGGTTCTCCATGATCGCGGCGATGCCTTCGAGGTGCTGGTCAAGCTCCTCAGGCGGCGCGGCCCGGTCGACCGCGGTACGGAGGCTGCCGATCAGGTGGGCGATCATCGAGTGATCCTGCTCGAGCGAGCGCAGCACCGGGCGCAGCTCCGGATGCGCAGCTGCGATGGCCGGGAACAGAGTGCGGTCTTCGCCCTGATGGTGGCCGTCGAGAGCCGTGCAGAAGCCATGGCAATACAGCAGCAGTTCACGGGTGGCTGCCTCACCGGGGGTGCCGTCGGCGAGGGAGGCGCGGGTCACGGACAGCGCTTCCCGTAGTCGGCGGTGCACCCGACGGAGTTCTTGGCTCCAGGCGACGAGCCTGGTCGTCTCGCGCTCAGTCACGCGAGAGCGAAGGGTGCGACAACTGCATCGTCGGCCTCCTTCGATCCGGCGCCTCCATGCCTGACACGGTCTGCCACCGGCACGCGACGCTTCCCACACACTACCGCGCCTGTTACCCCGCCGACACCACCGCCGTCCCGCACGCCGAGCGTGACCGCGTAACACCTGACAAGCGCCATCGTGCGCTGTGGGAGCCGCACCATCCTGCCGCTCCGGCAGCCACCACCTGCTCAGGCCTTTCCATCCGCCCGGTTCAGAAACAGGCACCGATCGTGACTCTGCCGGGGATCTTGAAGATTCCCGGTGCGCTGGCATGATCAGCGGGGATGCTCGGGTCTGTTTCGAAGACCGATGCAGTCGTCGAGGTCTCAGTTGTCGCTCGGTCCCCGCTCCGGTGAGCAAGTCCCGTCTCTGACCGCGCAGATCGCGCGGGCGAGCAACCCGGGCGGCACGACGGCGATGTGGGTGAGAGATCGGCTGGACGGGCTGGGGTGCGACGAGGACTTCGCGGGCTGGTACCCGCGCGACTGACGCCCCGGCATCTCGCCCGCCCCGTGACCACCGTCTGCGTGCTGCAGTTCCTGCTCAGTCTGTAGGACCGTCAGGCAGCGGAAGCGGTCCGCTGCCGCACCGCTTTCAAGTACGCCCCGGCCATGGAAACTCTCACCCACCGGGGGTGCTGCGGTGAGCATTGCCGGACTCCGGGTTGAGGACATGCCCTTTCTGGAGCCCGGCGGCCCGGCCACTGTTCGTCTCGTTCCCTCTCACCGGAAGCACGTCGAAACCGGCCAACGGATCAGCATGCACGAGGACCGGACCGTGGCCGGCACCGCAGTCGTGCTGGAGATTCACCTCCCTACCACCGCCATGCCATGCCCAGATGACGCCGACTCTCCCAGACCTCTCGCTGGTGCAGATATCTCCGTAGTTGTGGAGCACTCACGGGAGTACGCCGACAGGGGGGCGGGTGGCCTGTCAATCCAGCAGCGGTGCGACCGTGGCCCGCAGTTCCTCGATGTCCTGGTATCGCACGCCGGCCGCCTGGGCTGCGGCGACATGGCCAGCGGTGTCATCGGCGAACAGGCAGCGCTTGAGATCGGCTCCGACACGCTGGGCGGTTATGTCGAAGACCCGTCGGTCGGGCTTGGCCACCCCGATCCGGGCCGTGTTGATCACTGCGTCGAACGCCTCGTCCAGTCCGATCGCGGCCAGATACGCCCAGCGGAACCCCGTGCCTTGATGCCCTCAGCGCACGGGCGGCATATGACCATCACGCGTGACGGTCGTGAACCGGCCACTGCCGATGCCAGGTGTCTGTGTGGCGCGCCGGTTCCTGATCGAATATCGGCGATGAAGGAGAGGTAAGTGATCACCGAAGGGGGCGGCTCCCGGCCGGCTGCAAGTGCGCCCCCGAGGGAAGGGCCCACTGCTGCGACGCAGAAACGTTTGCGTATTACGCCCCTCAAGGGAAGCGAACCCTGCTGGCGCGGAATCACCGATTTGCACTCCGAAGTCGGATCCCTTGCTCTGTCGTCGGCATGTTCGCCCCGCCGCCCGTCCGGAGTGAAAGGGAAAGTTTCACATCGACACGCCGGCCCGGGCTAGGACGATCGGCTGTGGCGCAGCGTGGCCCGGAGCCCTGGCTTGGGTGGGCCTGGCGTGCCCGCGTCGTCGACAGACGTTGGTCTTCGGAGCCGGGAAGGGCGCTATGCATTTCACTCCTCACGAGCAGGAACGCCTGCTGGTCCATGTGGCGGCCGGTGTGGCGCGGCAGCGCAGAGAGCAGGGAATCAAGCTGAACTACCCGGAGGTGGTGGCGCTGCTCACCGCCTACGTCTACGACCAGGCGCGGATCGGCCGGAGTGTCGGCGAGATCATGGTCTCGGGGCGGGGGGTCCTGACCCGGGACGACGTCATGGACGGTGTCCCGGAGATGATCGAGAACGTACAGGTCGAGACGACGTTTCCGGACGGCACGAAGCTGGTGACGATCCACGACCCGTTTGACGAACCACGCGTGGACATCGAACTCCACCCGGGCAAAGTCGATTTCGTCGACGAGGCAGTGCCTTTGAATTCAGGGCTGGACGTCACCGAGATCGAGGTGCGCAACCCGACCGACCGGCCGGTGCAGGTCGGGTCGCACTACCACTTCTATGAGGCCAACGAAGGGCTCGCCTTCGAGCGGGCGTTGGCGTACGGCAAGCGGCTCAACGTCGCGGCCGGCACGTCCGAACGGTTCGAGCCGGGTGATTGCCGCACGGTGGAGTTGGTGCGCATCGAGGGTCAGCGGGCGGTGCTGGGGCTGCGCGGGCTGGTCGGTGGGCGACTGCTGGACCAGGCCCCGGACGGCCGCGACGGTGAGGGAGCGGATGACCGTGGCTGAGCGGAAGAGCAAGAGGACCACCGAGCGCGAGAAGTACGTAGACCTGTTCGGTCCGACGACCGGGGACGAGATCCGGCTGGCGGACACCGCGCTGAGTATCAAGGTCACCGACGACTGGTCAGGCGGTCTCAGCAAGGATCTGGTGCACGCTCTGCCGGTTCCTACGCCCGAGAAGGAGGACGATGCCGACCGCCAGGGCGAGGACAAGAGCAAGGTCAGCCCGCTGGTGAGCAGGAGCGGGCACGAGGTGGTCTTCGGCGGCGGCAAGGTGATCCGTGAGTCGATGGGCCAATCGGCGACGCCACGCGGCGATGGCGAGGGCGGTCCTGCGGACACGGTGATCACCGGCGTGGTGATCCTGGATCACTGGGGCGTGGTCAAGGCGGACGTCGCGATTCGGGACGGGAGGATCACCGCCCTCGGTAAGGCGTACAACCCGGAGACCATGGACACCATCCACGCGGGCCGGACGGACGGGCCGACGGACTTCGTGATCGGCCCGGAGACCGAGGTGATTTCGGGCAAGGGCCGAATTCTGACCGCGGGCGGGGTGGACACCCACGTCCATTTCATCTGCCCGGAGCAGGTCGGTGAGGCACTCGCGTCCGGGGTGACGACCTTGATCGGCGGTGGCACCGGGCCGGCCGAGGGGTCCACCGCGACCACGGTGACTCCAGGCAAGTGGCACGTCGAGCGGCTCTTCAAGGCGCTCGACGGGTTCCCGGTGAATATCGGGGTGCTGGGCAAGGGCAGCACCATGTCCCGCGAGTCGCTGCTCAACCAGGTGAAGGCCGGTGTGATCGGCTTCAAGATCCACGAGGACTGGGGCGCCACCCCGGCGGTCATCGACACCTGTCTGAAGGTGTGCGAGGGCAGGAACAGCCCGGAGGACGACGACCGGACGGACGGCCTCGTCAGCAACAGCGTGCAACTTGCCCTGCACGCGGACTCGCTGAACGAGGCGGGCTTCGTGGAGAGCACCAAGGCCGCGTTCAAGGACCGCCCCCTGCACATCTTCCACATCGAGGGCGCCGGTGGCGGCCACGCGCCTGACATGATCACCCTGTGCGGGGAGGAGAACGTCCTGCCCGCGTCCACCAACCCGACGCGTCCCCTGACGGTCAACACCGTCAAGGAGCACATCGACATGATGATGGTCTGCCACCACCTCAACCCGGAGCTGGAGGCCGACCGACTCTTCGCCGACTCCCGGGTGCGGCCCTCGACGATGGCAGCCGAGGATCTGCTGCACGACATGGGCGCCATCTCGATCATGTCGTCCGACGCGCAGGCCATGGGCCGCATCGGCGAGATGATCATGCGGACCTGACAGACCGCCCACGTGATGAAGACCCGCTACGGCCAGCTGCGCGAAGGCACCGCCGATCAGCACAAACAGCAGCGGCGAGAGGCGGACAACTTCCGCGCCCGCCGCTACGTCGCCAAGTACACGATCAACCCGGCCATCGCCCACGGCGCGGACGACCTGATCGGCTCCGTGGAGAGGGGCAAGCTGGCGGACCTGGTGCTGTGGGAGCCGAAGTTCTTCGGCGTGAAGCCGCACCTCGTCCTCAAGGGCGGGCAGATCGCCTACGCGCAGGTCGGTGACGCCAACGCATCCATCCCGACGCCGCAGCCCGTCCTGCCCCGCCCGATGTGGGGCGCCACAGGAAGCGCGCCAGGCGCAAACTCGGTCATTTTCGTCAGCCCCCAGGCGACGGTCACCGCGCAGGAACTCGGCATCAGCAAGTCCCTGTACCGGATCAAGGACACCCGTCAGGTGTTCAAACGGCACATGATCCTCAACGACGCCACGCCGGACATCCGGGTCGACCCGAACACCTACGAGGTCTTCATCGAGGACGTCTGCATCACCGAACTGCGCCGTCAGAAGGAGGAACAGGCGCAGGCCGACGAGGAGCTGTGCCCCCAGCGGCCCGCCCCCACGCACTACGCAGCGGAACTACCCATGGCTCAGCGGTACTTCATTTTCTGACCGTCCGGCGGACGACAGGGGGGCGGCCCGGCAGGCCGGACGTCACCCGTCCCCTCTCTTTCCGCCGCGCCCTGGAAAGGCATGGTTGCCCGTCCATGAGCCGTACCGCTCTCCTCGTCCTAGCCGACGGCCGTTTCCCGGCAGGAGGCCACGCGCATTCCGGCGGCGTCGAGGCCGCCGTCGCGAACCGCGCTGTCCGCGATCCCGCCACCCTCTACGCGTTCTGCCGTGGCCGCCTGCACACCGCGGGCCTCACCGCCGCCTCCCTGGCAGCCTCGGCCGCCGCCGGATGCGACCCGCTCGTCCTGGACGAGGCCGCCGACGCCCGCACGCCCTCCCCGGCTGTGCGGATCACGGCCCGCAAGCTGGGCCGCCAGATGCTGCGCGCGGCCCGCGCGACCTGGCCGTGCGAAGCGCTGGAGAAACTCGCACGCGCTCTGCCGGGCGGCGCCCACCAGCCCGTGGTGCTCGGCATCGCCGCCCACGCGGCCGGCCTCACCGCGTTGGACGCCGCACATGCCACGGCCTTCGACAGCATCGGAGCCCCCGCCAGCGCGGCCGTGCGGCTGCTCGGCCTCGACCCGTTCGACGCCACTGCGGTCCTGGCCCGTCTCTGCGACGACGTCGACGCCGTGGCCCGCCGGGCCGCCGACGTCGCCGCTCGCGTCGCCGACGAGGGAGTCGGTGTCCTGCCGGCCGCGTCTTCCCCGCTGCTCGACATCACCGCCGAACAGCACGCCGCCTGGTCAATGCGCCTGTTCGCCTCCTAACCGCGAACCCGGACTCTTACCGAACCAGAAGGAGCTCACGCCCGTGCACCTCGACCACACGCACCACGGCCCCGGCGCCGTTTCCGCTGACGCCCACCGCCCGGACGGCAACCGCCGCGCCCTCAGGATCGGCCTCGGCGGTCCGGTCGGCTCCGGCAAGACCGCCACCGTCGCCGCCCTCTGCCGCACCCTGCGCGACCGGTACTCGCTCGCCGTCGTCACCAACGACATCTACACCCGCGAGGACGCCGAGTTCCTGCTCCGCGAAGCCGTCCTGCCCCCCGAGCGGATCACCGCCGTGGAGACCGGAGCCTGCCCGCACACCGCGATCCGCGACGACATCTCCGCCAACCTGGAAGCCGTAGAAGAGCTTGAAGGCCGCCTCGGCCCCCTCGATCTGATCCTCGTCGAGTCCGGCGGCGACAACCTCACCGCCACCTTCTCCAAGGGCCTCGTCGACACACAGATCTTCGTCATCGACGTCTCCAGCGGCGACGACATCCCCCGCAAGGGCGGCCCTGGCATCACCACCGCCGACCTCCTCGTCGTCAACAAGACCGACCTCGCCCCCTACGTCGGCGCCGACCTCCGCACCATGGCCTGTGACGCGCGCCGGCGGCGCGGCGACCTCCCCGTCGTCTTCACCTCCCTCACCAGCGACGACGGCGTCGGGCCCGTCGGCGACTGGGTGCTGGAACGCCTCACCGCCTGGCGCAACGAGACCGCGCGGCCCGAACCCGCCGTCACCGCGCACTGATCCGTTACGCCCCGGCAGGAGACATGAGCACGCTCTCCGAAGACCTCACGCCCCGCCCTGCGGCCCTCCCGGCCGGATCCGGCGTCGTGGCAACCGCCCGGGTACGGGCCGGCCACAACGGCCACGTCACCACCCTCCCGCTGCTCAGCAGCGACGGCCCCTTCCACCTCCAAAGGCTCCGCCCCCGTGGCGGCATGGCCCGTGTCGACGTCATCGGCGCCATGAGCGGCCCCCTCGGCGGCGACCGGCTCGCCCTCCATGCCGACGCCGGCCCGCACGCCCGCCTCCAGATCACGGCAGCCGCCTCCACCATCGCGCTGCGCGGCCCCACCGACGCCCCCGCCACCTACGACATCCACCTGACCGTCGGCGACGACGCCACCCTGCACTGGCTGCCGCAGCCCCTGATCAGCACCGCCGGCAGCAACCTCCGCCAGACCTTCACCGTCGAACTCGCCCCCACCGCCCGCCTCGTCCTGAGGGACGAACAGATCCTCGGCCGCACCAATGAGACCAGCGGCAACCTGACCACCCGCCTGACCGTGCTCCGCGCCGGCCGCCCCCTTCTCGACCAGCACACCTCCTACGGCGACCCCCACCCCGCCTGGGACGGCCCAGCCGTCATGGGTTCGCATCGCGCCTGCGGCCAACTCCTCGTCGTCGCCCCCTCCCTCGCCCCGGCGGCCCACCCACCGGTCCTCCTCGGCGATCCCGACACCCCAGCCCACGGTGCGCTGGCCCCCCTGGCCGGCCCGGCACTCCTCGCCACGGCGGTCGCCGACACCGCCACCCAGCTGCGATACCTCCTCGACGAGGCACTGCGACGAACGCTCACCCCATAGCGAGGAGCGTGCCCCATAGCGAAGACCGTGGCCATCCGCCCGTCAGTTCAGCGGCCCGTGGCCCCGCTCAGTCTCCGGTGCCGCTGTCGTTCTTGTTGGGCCTTGGCGGCCAGGTAGGGGCGGCGGCCCGCCCGGGTGCGAGGTAGGAGGCGACTGAGCCGGCGTCAGCTGCGCACACGGGCGTCCGCCGGCATGCGCGAACATCGCGGTTCGGATGTCGCCGCGTCCGCTGCCACTGAGGTTCCCGACTTGCATTGGTCGTAGCGGAGCGCGGTCGGGTTGGCCGCTCGTAGTGTTTCCGTAGGACGCTGGGTCGGATGGCTCGTGAGGTTCCTGCCGCCCGTTGGGGCCGGCCCGCTCGGGGTGTGCCGCCGGCCCGGTGTCCGGCCACGGGTTGAAGGCCGATGGCCACCGCACCGGCTGGACGCAGGACGAGATCGACACCGGGGTCCAAGGTCGATCTGTACGCGGCGATTCCGCTGCGATGCCCGGGCTGGGATGTCGAGCCGGGCCGTGCGGCGCAAGTACGGGTGGGCTTCCGGACGCTGAAGGCACAGACCGGCACCGACTGCTGCCGCCTGGCCCTCACTCAGGCCCGGCCGGCGGCACGGAACGTCGTCGGCTGACCTCACCCGGCCGACCGGGAGGTGATGCCGTCTTGCCCCGCACGCGAGGGTCCCGACGGCCTCCCGCTATTGGTGCGATGACTTTGAGCCAGTCCTCGACGGCGACGACATCTGCCCACTGCGGGAACAGCTTTTCGGTGTCGTCGCGGCGCGCTCCGTGACCGGCACTCCGACAGAGACATGGAGTACCACGGACGACCCCGGTGGATACTCGATCCCGGTGACGAGCAACAGGTATCCATCGGCGGGTAGTTCGCTGTCCAGGGATTCGAGGGGCAGGGCCGCGCAGTCGACGGTGAGCAGCAGAGGCTCTCTCCCCTCGGGCCAGCCCACCCCCTCCGGCAACAAGGGAAGCCCGCCTGCGCGTGCGGCCGGCCGGGCGTTCTCCCGCCGGGCCGGGGGTAGTTCCTCGTACGGCACCAGATAGAGGCATGGGCGGGAACGAGCCATCATCTCCTGCGCCACAGTGCCCGGGACGCCGAGCTCGTCAGCTGTGTCGTGAAGGAGCCGCTCGTCGATCAAAGCCATGCCCGATCGTGCCACGGGCCACTGACAAGCGGGCGCGCCCGGTGACCGCGTGAAGCTCCCTCGATGGCGGTGATTCGCGCGCTCGCCGACGCTCTCAGCCTCGCCCCCCCGGAGCGCAACCGCCCGCCGTAACGGGCTTTCCGACCTTCCTGTTCACCGTCGCCCTGATCTCGACAGTGGGCTTCTGGCTGCTGGTCGTGGTGGGTGCGGCCGATGCCGAGAGTTTCGTTGAGGACGTGGATCTCGGTTCCTGGGGTTTGAGCGGGGTGCCGGTCGCCGTCGGGTTCTCGCTGGTGACGGCCTCGGCCTGGGGCGGAAGTCCCGGCGCGACCTTTCTGCTGGAACCAGTCGCCCCCTCCGGGCTGCCGCGTGCGCTGGCCAGCCTCACCGTTCTGATCGCCGCGCCCCTGGCCGCGTGGCGGCTCACCCGTCCGCTCGTACGGCTACTGCATCGTCTCTTCCCCGATGAACCCGGGCCGTTCCGGGACGACTTCGTCGGCCTGACCCACGCCGTCCGCGCAGGGCGGAGGGACGACGGGTCCGGCCGGGCCGAGGCGGTCGTCCGGGACGGCCGTCACGACGAGGTGTTCGACGCGCGCGGTCGAGCCGCCTGAGCCAGGCGGCTCGACCCACCAAGGCCCCCGTCGGCCTTCTGCCTTTCGACTTCCGGAGCCCGTGCCGCTGCCCTTCGTCCAGGGGAGGAGGGGGTTAGACGTGACCAGTTCGCGCAGACAGCGACGATCCCCGCCTAACGGGTTTCTCTTGGCTGTGTGGCTGGGAGAGCGACACGAAGGCGACGACGACCAGAGAACCCGGCGATCGAGGCCCTGCTCGCAGAGGGCCTGGCCACCGACGAGGTGAACCGTGTTCTGCCTTCCGTGAGCGGCAGCCGCATCGCCTGCCGAGTTCCACCTACGGCGTGTTCGGTGCCTTGCCGGCCAGGTAGACGGTGTTGGTCGAGGTGCCGCCTTGCAGGGGGTTGTCGAAGACGACGACATGGGCCGCTGCGCGTGCGAAGACTTCGGTGAGTGCGGAGGTGAACAGGTCGTCAGGCGGGTCGTTGGACCACAGGGCGAACACCCCGCCGGGGTGGAGGTGAGCGGCGAGAGCGCGGAGCCCGGCGGGCTGGTAGAGCGACGCGTGGCGCGGGTGGAGCACATGGCGCGGTGAATGGTCGACGTCCAGCAGGATGGCGTGGAAGCGACGGCCCGGCTCCTCGGGGTCCAGACCTCGAGGGTCGGCGGCCAGCGCGAAGAAGTCGCCGTGGACCAGGCGGCAGCGGTCGTCCGACGTGAGCCGGGCTCCGAGGGGCACCAGGTGCCGTTGGTGCCAGTCGATGACTTCGGCGAGCGCGTCGATCACGGTCAGCGAGCGGACCCGGGGGTCGTCCAGGGCCGCCTGGGCGGTGTAGCCGAGTCCGAGTCCGCCGACGGCTACGTCCAGTCCGGTGTCCGGCAGTTTCGCCAGGGCGAGTTCGGCGAGCGCGATCTCGCCGGTGGTGAAGAGGCTGGACATCAGGAACTCGTCGCCGAGTTTCACCTCGTACACGTCGTCTCCCGAGACCGGGTGGCGGCGTCGGCGCAGACTGATCTCGCCCATCGGCGTGGGTTGCCAGTCGATCTCCTCCAAGCGCAGGCTCATCCTTCACCTTTCTGACGTTTGTGGATGCACGGGGCTGTTGCCGGTGCGGCGACGCATGCTCGGCCGCGGTGTGGGAGGGGGGAGTTGGGGCGGCGGCCCGGTCAGGCGTCGATGATGACGGGGATGATCAGCGGCCTGCGGCGGTGGGTGCGGAAGGCCCAGTTGGCCACGGCGCGGGCGACGAGCTGTTCGAGCTGGTGGGCGTCGCCGACGCCTTCCTCGGCGGCGGTGGCCAGCGTCTTCTCGATGACGGGGATGACCGGCTCGAAGGTGGTCTCGTCGTGGACGAAGCCGCGAGCCAGGAAGTCGGGGGCCTCGGCCAGGGCGCCGGTGTCGGCATCGACGATCGCCACGACCGTGATGACGCCCTCCTGGGCGAGGGTGACCCGGTCCTTGAGGGACGCTTCGGTGGCGCCGCCGACTTCCATGCCGTCCACGTAGACGTTGCCCGCGGGCACTTTGCCGGTGATGGAGGCGCGGCCGTCGACGAGGTCGACGACGACACCGTCCTCGGCGATGACGACCCGGTCGGGGTCGACGCCGGTGCGGATGGCGAGGTCGGCGTTGGCCCGCAGGTGACGGAACTCGCCGTGCACGGGCATGACGTTGCGGGGTCGGACGATGTTGTAGCAGTAGACGAGTTCGCCGGCGCTGGCGTGGCCGGAGACGTGCACCTTCGCGTTGCCCTTGTGGACGACGTTGGCGCCCCACCGGGTCAGGCCGTTGATCACCCGGTAGATGGCGTTCTCGTTGCCGGGGATGAGGGAGCTGGCGAGCAGGACGGTGTCGCCCTTGCCGATCCGGATCTGGTGGTCGCGGTTGGCCATCCGGGACAGGGCGGCCATCGGTTCGCCCTGGGATCCGGTGCACACCAGGGTGATCTGGTGGGCGGGGAGCTTCTCCAGCTCCTTGGTGTTCACGATCAGGTTGGGCGGGACCTTGAGGTAGCCCAGGTCGCGGGCGATGCCCATGTTGCGGACCATGGAGCGGCCCACGAAGGCCACCTTGCGGCCGTGCTGGTGGGCGGCGTCCAGGACCTGCTGGATGCGGTGCACGTGGCTGGCGAAGCTGGAGACGATGACCCGCCGCGGTGCGGTGCGCATCACCTGTTCGATCGCGGGGTTCAGTTCGCGTTCGGAGGTGGTGAAGCCGGGGACCTCGGCATTGGTCGAGTCGGTGAGGAACAGGTCCACGCCCTCCTCGCCGAGGCGGGCGAAGGCGCGCAGATCGGTGATGCGGTCGTCCAGGGGGAACTGGTCCATCTTGAAGTCACCGGTGTGCAGCACCATCCCGGCTCCGGTGCGCAGGGCCACCGCGAGGCTGTCCGGGATGGAGTGGTTGACGGCTACGAACTCGCAGTCGAAGGGGCCGAAGCCGCGCCGGTCGCCCTCGCGCACGCGCACCGTGCGAGGCCTGATCCCGTGCTCCTTGAGCTTGGCCTCGATGAAGGCGAGGGTGAGCTTGGAGCCGACGAGGGGGATGTCCGCCCGCTCCCGCAGGAGATAGGGCACGCCGCCGATGTGGTCTTCGTGGCCGTGGGTGAGGACGACGGCGACGATGTCGTCGAGGCGGTCCCGGATGGAGGTGAAGTCGGGCAGGATCACGTCCACGCCGGGCTGGTTCTCCTCCGGGAACAGCACACCGCAGTCCACGATCAGCAGCTTGCCGGCATGCTCGAACACGGTCATGTTGCGGCCGATTTCGCCCAGGCCACCCAGGGCGGTGACCCTCAGCCCTCCGTCAGGGAGCGGCGGGGCGGCTTTGAGTTCGGGGTGCGGATGGCTCATACCCCCACGTTATCGAAGAGTGTGCCGTGCTGATCCACTGCCTGCACGGTCGATGCGAGGCGCGGTGCGCTGCCGGGCGCCTCGGCATGGCCGGAGGGAGAGAGACAGGGAGCGGTGAAGGTGGTGGTTCTCGCCGCCGGTGGGCCGCACCCCGGGTGTGCTGGAGAAGATCTGCCCCGTGTCGTGATGACCGGCCTCGGCGGCTCCTTGGTGCGCCTCGACGCCGGTCCACTCCGTGTACAGCAGGACGCGGCTGCCGTCGGCGCTGTGCAGGACATGTCCTAGATGATCTATTCCAAGGGGTCAGTGATCGTAGGCGATCAGTGAGCGTAGGACGGTTTGTCCGGTCGCGTCGTTGTGCCAGATCGCGGCGGTC